>NZ_JBFTMA010000465.1:0-3573 GCF_056396725.1 Bacillus sp. 05T31 | reverse complement strand
CAGATGGACTAATTCCAGCTGCACAAACAAAAGTTTCTTTGTTTGGATGTTTTCTAATTAATTCATGTGCTACTTCATACGCCCAATGCATATGCCACTCACCTCAATTGTATTTTTATTTTCACATTTTCAGTTTTATACAACAAAAAAACTCCCACCCCCAAGATTATTCATCTTGAGGACGAGAGTTATTAACTTCGCGGTACCACCTCAGTTTGTTAATACGTCACCATATTAACCTTTTCAGGTACGGCAAAATATGCTTATACCCTATCTCTATAACGGGAGAACCCGTCGCACCATCCCTAAATRAATTAGTTCCTTGCGCAGCTCYAAGTCTTTTTTCATTAAGATKTWYACCKCTCYTTCTCAGCTACCRGAGCTCTCTGTACGTATTCTTTCTTAACTACTCTTCTCTTCAACGCCAAATTATATATTAGTTTTTTACATATAATAATTTATAACGTATATATTGTCAAATTTTTCTGAACTCATGTTAATCAAACATTTTTTTCACTATTTAAAAAAATGTTTGATTGCTTCTAATTGTATCTTGTGACTGCACTCATCACAACAATATGCCCCTTTTCGTTTCTCCTTAAATCGCTTATACTTTTCACTTCCTTCATATACGCGAAATACATTTTTACATGAGAAGCAAATAATTTCATAAAACATCATATGCATTTTCCTCCCCATAGTTATACGCTATTTTCGGATTATTTGAGAAGGTATTCTTTTTTATAAGTACATCTTTATTTCAATCCAACAAAAGGTTTACCTCCCTTTTTATCGAATTTTATATGTATCTTTATAGGATAGAGGTGAATCATATTGATTAGAAATATAGAATTAATTGTTGATGCTAAGGCGAATTTAGGGGAAGGTCCTTGCTGGGATGAGAAGAAACAATTATTATACTGGGTTGATATTATCGGGAAAAAATTATGTCTTTATAATCCTGTTAAAAAAACAAACCGAGCGATCACTCTCGACCAACAAATCGGTTGTGTCGTTCCATATCTAGATGATGTAGTACTTTTAGCTCTAGAAAAAGGATTTTATTCTTTTAATCTAAATACAGAAGAGCTTACACATATTTATGATCCTGAACCACATTTAATAGAAAATCGTTTTAATGACGGGAAATGCGATCCGGCTGGCCGCTTTTGGGCAGGCACTACTGACTTATATGGTATAAGTGGCGCCGGTTCCTTGTATTCTTTAAATAATAATCTCCAAGTAGAGAAAAAGGTATCACATGTAAATACATCAAACGGCATAGCATGGTCTCCTGACGATACATACCTTTATTTTATTGATACACCTACAAAAAAAGTAGTCCGTTTTCATTATGATATACATACTGGTGTAATTAGCAATCCAACAGATGTTATCATCTTCCCTGAAAATGAAGGTCTACCCGATGGTATGACAATTGATGTAGAAGGTTGTTTATGGATTGCACATTGGGGAGGCTCGAAGATTACTAGATGGAATCCCTTGACTGGAGAACAGATTTTAAGTATTCCGATTCCTGCTTTATATGTAACGTCGTGTACATTTGGAGGACCTAATTTGACCGATTTATATATCACAACAGCCAGAACAAGAATGACTGATGCGGAATTAAAACAGTACCCACATGCTGGTGGTATATTTCGAATTCAAATGAATGTTAAAGGTTGTCGAACCTATTCATTTCGCCATGAAACTATTGGAGCTGAAATACTATGAACAGAATCGATTACATAAGACAAGAAGAGAAAAAGTATCACGATCTTTGCTATGAACAATATAAATTATTCGAAGCAGGATCTTGGCTGTATAAACCTGTTAAAACAGTTATGGGCATGCTGAACTATTTTGAAGGACAGAAAGACCTACAAATACTTGACCTTGGCTCTGGTGTCGGTAGAAACAGTATTCCGATTGCACAAAAAATTATGAATAGTGGCGGCACTGTTACTTGTGTTGATCTACTTGATTCGGCTTTAATGAAGTTACAAGTTTATAGCAAAGAATATGGTATATTTGAATACATAAAAACGGAACAAGCAGCAATTGAAGACTACTATATTGCTCCTAATACTTATGACTACATCGTTGCAGTATCAAGTTTAGAACATGTCAGATCAATAGACGATTTTAAAAAAGTGCTTCACTCTATGAAAAATGGGACAAAGAGTGGTGGTATCAATTGTTTAATCGTTAACTCTAACATTCAAGAAATTGACTTGGAAACGAATCAAGAATTAGATGCTTTAAATTTAGCGTATGATATTGTACGAAACGGTAMACACATTCAATTAAATACGAATGCGATTACTTTTGTCGTGCAAAAATTGTAGTTTATATGAGTGGTGCCAATTTTCTTTTTAAGTCACCACTCGTATATTTATGTAAATATCATTCCATCGTAATTACAATTTTCCCTCTAGTATGCTGACTTTCACTCAAAATATGAGCTTCTCTAACTCCCTTTTCATTAAACGGCACAACCTTACTAATGATTGGTTTGATTTTTTCAGCTTGGATCAAACTAGTTAATTCGTCTAATTGCTTTCCGCTTGGTTTTAACCATAAAAACCCTGATTTTATGCCCTTTACTTCATGAAGTGGTTCATGAACGATAGAAACTAGAACACCACCAGATTTAATAATTTGGAAACTTTTTTCTTGTACTTCTCCCCCGATTGTATCTAACACAATATCATAATCTGATAGTAACTCTTCAAACTTATCTTTTTTATAATCAATAACAAGGTCAGCCCCTAAAGACTTTAGAAACTCTTCGTTTTTACTACTTGCAGTTGTTGCGACAAAAGCCCCAAATGATTTCGCGATTTGAATTGCAAAACTTCCTACTCCGCCCGCTCCAGCATGAATTAATACTCGGTCATTTTCTTTTATTTGTGCGTAATCGACAAGACTTTGCCAAGCTGTTAGTCCTGCAAGAGGTATAGACGCAGCTTCTTCAAAACTAATATTATTTGGCATATGTGCTACTAAATCTGATTTCACTGTAATGTATTCAGCATAGGAGCCTTTCCCTATATTTTCGGGTTTCGTAAATACTTTATCCCCTATTTTAAAATGATTCACATCTTCTCCAACTTCCTCAACTACTCCAGCAACATCTAATCCTAATGTAATTGGAAATGAAAATCGCAACTTTTCTTGTAAGTCTCCCTTTCTTATTTTCCAATCAACAGGATTGACAGCTGTTGCTTGTATACGTATTAATACTTCATTACATTTAACAACTGGTTTAGGAACTTGTCTTTCTTGTAATTCTTCAACACTACCATATTGATCAATAACAATTGCTTTCATTTCCTCTCCTCCTTGTTATTTATTTTAATAACAAACAATTATTTTTCAAAATTTTCCGCCTTGGATGACAATAAATATGTTAGGAGGTGATATTTATGCTACTCTACTAATTAAGCATCATGAGTGCAAAAAACATTTATTTCACTTAAATACAATCTAATTTACGCCTAAGAAACACCCAAAGTTATATTTCTCTTTATTTATTAATGACCTTTAAATGAAACGGAGAGTGTGCTA
>NZ_JBFTMA010000464.1:0-3583 GCF_056396725.1 Bacillus sp. 05T31 | reverse complement strand
ATCCATTATCGGCATCATGTTTGGCATTTGGTTGTTATCCATTATCGGCATCATGTTTGGCATTTGGTTGTTATCCATTATCGGCATCATGTTTGGCATTTGGTTGTTATCCATTATCGGCATTATATTTGGTRGTTGATTGTTATCCATTATTGGCATTATATTTGGTGGTTGATTGTTATCCATTATTGGCATTATGTTCGGCACTTGAATATTAGGCGGTATTACTTGCGGGATAATAACACTTTCTTTTGATACGTTTGGTGAGACTATGTTCCCTACATTCTCCTTCTTCACTTGCGGCGACACTATATTCCCTACATTTTCTTTCTTTACTTGCGGCGACACTATATTCCCTACATTTTCTTTCTTCACTTGCGGCGACACTATATTCCCTACATTCTCTTTCTTCACTTGCGGCGACACTATATTCCCTACATTTTCTTTCTTCACTTGCGGCGACACTATATTCCCTACATTTTCTTTCTTCACTTGCGGTGACACTATATTYCCTATATTTTCTTTTTTCACTTGCGGTGACACTATGTTTCCTATATTTTCTTTTTTCGTTTGCGGAGAAATGACATTGTTAGGTTTCATTTTATTAATTTGAGGAGCAATTAACTCGCTTCCCTTTTTTATTACGTCTGAAATTTTATATTCTTTTTTCGCTTTAATTGGTGGCTGTGGTGGCTGTGGTAATACATTGATAGAAAATTTAGTGTTTTCTTTCGTAGTAGGTTTTAGTTTTTCTACTTTCTCTACAACAGGTGGTTTTTGAATGACAGGCGGCTTTTCAACTGGCTTCTCTTTTTGAATCAGAATTTCTTTTTGCACTTCTTTTTGTGGCTTCACTTGCACTTCCTTCTGCGGCTTCACCTGTATTTCTTTTTGCGGTTTTATCTGCATTTCTTTTTGCGGTTTTATCTGCATTTCTTTTTGCGTTTGTTGCATAGCTGGTTGTTGTGTAATAGGTGTTGATTGATACGTGATCTCATCTTCATCTTCTATTGCAAGTGGCGTTGGTGTTGATGCAAACTCTTTTTGCTGCACCTCTTTTACATATTGTTTCGGGGGCGCTGAACCCGATCCAGTTTGTTGTTTCACATGAACGCTATGCGATGGCACTTTAATTTTCATCCCTGGCATAATTAGGTCTGGATTGCTAAGCTGTGTATTTGTTTTTTTTAGCGTTTCAAAATCCACTCCGTACTTTTTTGCAATTTTCCAAAGGGTCTCCCCTTTTTGCACGATATGAATTTTCAAATTTTCCCCCTCCTGTATAACTTATCTATAAGTAAAAACACTTTGAAGTAACACTTTCTAAACAACATTAACTTCTTTTACTTTTATCACTTCTTCTATTTTCAATATGATTCGAAGTGGAATAAGCATAGAAAAACCGCAATGATTTCCTCAACACAATGTATGCCTATTTCATCCTTGTTATGATTATATGTACGAAAAAAAGCAACGGAAATCCCGCTGCTTTAAACGCGCTCTAACATACGATTTAATGCAAGAACTGCCTCTTCTGTTACTTGTTTCTCTACACGAATAACGTTAATTTGTTCTCCTCTTTCTATGTTCTCAAGTGCCCATAACAGGTGAGGTAAGTCAATTCGGTTCATCGTTAAGCAAGGACACATAAACGGATTTAGCGAAATAATTTCTTTATCTGGATGTTGCTGAATAATTCGGTTCACTAAATTCATCTCTGTACCAATCGCCCACTTACTTCCCGCCGGAGCTGCTTCAATCATATCAATAATATATTTCGTTGATCCTGCATAATCAGAAGCAGCAACCACTTCATAACAACATTCAGGGTGAACAATAATATTCATATCCGGATGATTTTTCCGCACATTTTCAATATTTTTCACAGTGAAGTTTTGATGAACAGAACAATGGCCTTTCCATAAAATCACTTGAATTTCTTCTATATCTCCATCGTACTCTAATGAATCTGTATGCGGGTTCCACACTGCCATTTTTTCTAACGGAATACCTAAATCATACGCTGTATTTCTTCCTAAATGTTGGTCTGGTAAAAAGACGAGACGCTCTTTTTGTGTAAACGCCCAAGACACCATTTGTTTTGCATTAGAAGAGGTTACTGTTGCCCCTCCATTACGACCACAAAACGCTTTGATCGCAGCTGTTGAATTTACATACGTTAATGGAATCATCGTATCCCCAAATAATTTCGCGAGCTCTTTCCACGCTCTTTCTGTTTGTTCAATATCTGCCATATCTGCCATAGAACAGCCGGCACGCATATCTGGTAAGATGACAATTTGATCATCTGTCGTTAACATATCTGCCGTTTCTGCCATAAAGTGCACACCACAAAACACAATATATTTTGCCTCTTTATTATTCGCTGCAACTTGCGCGAGTTGCAGCGAGTCCCCTGCTGCATCTGAAAATTGCACCACTTCATCTTTTTGATAATGATGTCCTGGAATAAATAGTAATGCCCCCATTTTTTCTTTAATTTCACGGACACGCTCTTCCATCTCTAATGTAGACATCATTTGATAACGCTCTGGTAACATTACTTCGATTGGCTGAACTTTCTCTAAAATACCCATTTATGATTCTCCCCCTCTAAACCAMTCTCATTAGGCCTCAATATTAAAACTAATATCAAGTGCTTTCACTGAATGTGTTAACGCTCCAAGTGAAATATAATCTACCCCTGTTTTTCCGTATTTTGATAAATCTTCAATTGTAATACCACCTGAAGCCTCCGTAACGATGGCACTTGGTACAATTTTTGAAAACTCACGAATCTCTTCTGGCGTACGATTATCGAACATAATAACATCTGCGCCGGCCTCTACTGCTTCTCTTACTTGCGCCTCTGTCTCTGTTTCGACTTCTACTTTCACCATATGTCCCAATCTTTCTTTCACCGATGTAACAGCTTTTGTAATCGAGCCAGCAAAAGCAATATGATTGTCTTTAATCATGACACCATCATATAAACCGAATCTGTGGTTAAACCCGTCCCCGCATACTACAGCATATTTATCAAACATACGTAGTCCTGGCATCGTTTTTCTCGTATCACAAATGCGTGTATGACTGCTATCTAAAGCAAAAACCGCCTTACGTGTCATCGTCGCTATCCCGCTCATACGCTGAATAACGTTTAATATAACGCGCTCTGCCGTTAATAATGATGCGATTGGGCCTTGCACGGTTGCAATTATTTCGCCTTTTTCTACAAGATCCCCATCTTTTTTATGAAGTTCAACTTCAATTCTCTGATCAATTAATTTAAATCCTTCTTCAATTACTAAGCACCCTGCAAATACCCCTGTATCCTTTACAAGAAACGTTCCTTTCGCAAGTGCATTATCGGGAAAGATAAGCTGAGATGTTACATCTCTTTCTCCTATATCTTCTAGAAAAAATCGATTTAATGCTTCCTTAACTTTTAACGTATTCATAAAACCCCTCTTCCCCTTATTAAACAAGTTGTAGTTTTCTTCTCACTCGGATAATCTCTTTTTTCACGCTATTTCTTTCTGGATAATCAATGCGATAATGACCACCAACACTGTCTTCTCTT
>NZ_JBFTMA010000463.1:0-3586 GCF_056396725.1 Bacillus sp. 05T31 | reverse complement strand
CTAATAATCAGTGGGGGATGAACACCCCCCCACTGATTATTAGCCTTCACTTTATTTCTAACATCGAAAGGAGAATCTATCATGAAAACGACTTGGATAAAATATTTAGGATTTCTAGGTTTCTTTGGGTTTCTCGGATTTTTTTATGAAAAAGGATTGTTTACTATGTTCTGTTTCTTCTCCTTTTTCACGACGTATAGAAAAGTTCATCACGATGAGCTTTTTGAACAAATTGTCAATAAATCGTGCCGAAATGCATTCATTATTACAATATTAACAACAGCTATCATTATCTTTATTGAAATGTTATTTCCGAATCCTACACTACAAGAGATTGATATTGCTCTTATTTTCAGCACACTCATTCTTACATTCGGATTCTCTATCTTCTTTTACGATAAACCAGTTGATGAAATGGAAGATGCACCATGGCGTTCGTAACGAAGATAAAAGAATACCGTGCCAAAGTACATATGACGCAGGAAGATTTAGCGAAAAAGGTTGGTGTACGTCGTGAAACGATTAGCCATCTCGAAAAAGGAAAGTATAACCCTTCCTTACAGCTTGCTCACGATATAGCGAGGGCACTACATAGTACAATTGATAAGGTTTTTATTTTTGAGGATTAATAAAGAGCACCAAGTTTAATATATAATACTGAATCTAAAGTAATTAAAGATATACTAGACGACACATGTTGTTTAACAATGTAGTTTTAAGGTGTATCAACACTTTGCTTGATACGCCTATTTTTTATGGTTTTTATCACTACATTCATCAAAGCGACCAGTATGTTGCAACGAAAATACCGTACTTTTTCCAGAACCACATAAAAAATACCAGTATTCTTTCCATGAAGAATACCGGTACTTCTCATTTATCCCACTATTTACGGGCAATAAGACCCCCACTGATTAAAGTTTCACTTTATCACCCATACAAAACAGCATGAAATACACCTAACAGTAAGTATTGATCCTCTATATAATCCTCATCATATACATCCATCTCGATATAATACATATCTTCCTCAAGACGAATATTCCAATCTGCGATTACATAGCCGTTTCGTAATAATTTTCCAAGCCCAATTGAAGTTTTGTGAACAACATATTCTTCTGTCTTATATGTAAAAGTAAATAAGAAATTTGCATCTAATAACTTTCCGTCACATACAAGTATTTCATGCTCTGCATCATTATTATCGATGTACGTTACTAAAATCCTTCTTTGACGCTGCCTACTTACATCCTTTGCAATGACGCGAATATTGTTCTTACTATCCTTTATTTCATAAATGATATTACTACCGACTTTCGGAATGAAGTCTAGCACTTTCATCAACGTATTTTTATAATAGCCCCGTACTGCGCCTACTCCTTCGCTTCCATTGTAAACCTCTATCGAAGTCGTATCCGCTTTACTATCACACAGTCGTTTATAAGAAAGCTGCATCATTCGCTCTCCTCTTAAGTACTGATCAAACGTCACAGGATATCCTATCGCGCGCAGTTCCTTATTTAGCTCATATAAATAGCGTTGAACGCTCTCTACTAATGTTGTAGTTGATATACGCTCTTGAAGTTCAAATTGCTGCCAACTGGAAAAAACTCTCCACTGATCTTCCTCTTCATATACGAATCCGAGAATTACTTCCTCACGGTCACTCGTTTCATAATTCAATTGTTCTTTCTGCCCATGTTGCACTTGTTCCATCCACTGTCCTAAATAAATGCCAAGCTCTGCAACCTTCATGCATGACTTCTGAAAAAATACGCTGTCACTCACGCGAATTGTTAAATCCCCTTCAATAAAGCCATTTGTATAAGCGGCATACCGTGGCTCATCCTTCTGCGGGATAGCCTTGTCTAACTCAAATAAAAACGTTAACATCCTTCACTCACCTCTAGTTGTTACACAGCTCATACATGACATCGCATCACTCTGAGAAACTATGTATATACGAATATTTAATTATCGCATTATAACACGTAAAAGACCTTAGTATAGTAGCGCTATTTTTGCTTCGCGAACTCCCTCATAATAGAATAACTATCCTTTTATTATTTTTTTCTTGACTTAGAGTTCACTCTAATTATTATAATCAACTCATAGTTCATTCACAATAAAATCAATTGGATAAAATTCAGGAGGGATCGGAAAAGCTAAAATCAAAAGTGGCTGACATTAACGCAGACCTGAATGTTGTCATTCGAACCTTTGATTTATCTGTTAATACAATTGTACATTAAGGTACTAATCAAATAAAAACCTACGATTTCCTGTACGTTAAGAAGTCAGTGATTCTTGCCTTATTTTACTTTCTCTTAATAGTCGTAAAGCTTCTATAATTTATTTAGTACATATAAAAAAGACGGAATCATAAAATCAGCAAATTAGAAAATAAAACAGGATGGGAGTCAGTTATTATGGAGCAATCAAATAAAGCG
This sequence comes from Bacillus sp. 05T31, assembly GCF_056396725.1. Classification (NCBI taxonomy): domain Bacteria; kingdom Bacillati; phylum Bacillota; class Bacilli; order Caryophanales; family Bacillaceae; genus Bacillus; species Bacillus sp. 05T31. Next base: position 1,136 of record NZ_JBFTMA010000463.1, on the reverse strand, counting down.
TTTAGCCAGGCATTAGTAAAATCGTTAAGAGGAGAACGAGGACATCTTCCCATCAAGAATGCTTTRTCGGATATAGACGTGGCGCTTGCGGGAAAACGCAGAGAGGAACTGCCTTATTCTATTTATCAATTAGTGAAACACATGACCTATTGGCAAGATTTTCTCTTATTATCCGCTCAGGGGAAGAAGCCTGCATTGCCTGCCCATGTAAAAGAGAGCTGGCCTGAAGAAGAATGCCCTGGCAGTGAGGAAGAGTGGCAACAGATTATTCAGTATTTTCTTCAAGGGATTGAACAGGCATGCACGATCGCCCAAACTGTTCAATTGGACAAAACATTGGAGGAATGGCCTGGTGAAACCCCTGGCGGTGTTCTACGGAATATTGCATCTCATAACTCCTACCATTTAGGAGAAATTGTGCTGATTCGCAGATTATTTAGTGCTTGGCCACCGCCAACAGGCGGATATCCGGTCTAAACAAGGAAAGGGTTCCACCCCATGCCCATTAACTTAAGATTTTAAATTACACCCAAAACGAAATTTTTACCACTTTACAGTTATTTATGAGAATTAAATTCATTTTTTTCATTACTGGGGAACAAACATTTTTTAAACTTGATGGAGATAGGGTATAAAAATACAAATTTCATCTCCGAAAAAAATAAAAAAACGATTGCTTGGATCCTAAGAGGCAATCGTTTTTTTTAGCTGTTTGTAATGACCAATTACAAACAGCTAAATATATTWTTTAGTGTTATTTCTGTTTTCCAAAACCTTCTCCACATTAATCCTCAATTTCAATTCCAGCTTGTTTAAATGGTTCTAATTTTATTTCTGTTTTCTTTCAGTAAAATTGTTTTGACTTGGTGCCATCTTTTTTGTCTCATATCTTAGTATATGAAATTATATGCACGATTTTCAAATACATCTACCGTAACTTACAATATATCAACTATTCGACAAATCTTAACAAGATTAATATGAGACTACCTTTTCTTCCGCCACTTCCGCAATTTCTAAAATTTGTAGCAGGCTCTTCACTTCATAGGTCGGCTTAACGCCTGCCGTATTTTCATTTCTAAAATTTGTAGCAGGCTCTTCACTTCATAGGTCGGCTTAACGCCTGCCGTATTTTC
>NZ_JBFTMA010000462.1:0-3593 GCF_056396725.1 Bacillus sp. 05T31 | reverse complement strand
CTTGTAACGCAATCCAATATCCGCTTCCTTCATCGCCTAAAATATGTCCCCATCCACCACTATACTCGTACACTTCTCCTTTCTTTCCAATACAAATTGCGCCTGTACCGCCAATCGTTAAAATTCCATCCTTCCCTTTTAAAGCAGCTGCATGTGCAATCATTGCGTCATTAAAAACTTCAATTTTCGTTTCATATTTCTTTATTAATCGTAATGTTAATTCATTTGTATTCGCTCCACTTATACCCGCTAACCCTAAACAAATACAAACGCAGTGCCCATCTATTAAAGCTTTCTTGCATTGATCGATCGCCTCCATAATATGCGAAACTGCTTTTTCATAATCTATTAATATATTTCCAAACCCACTCGTACCTCTTACAACTTCGTTTCCGTCTTGATCAAATGCAATTGCTTCTGTCTTCGTGCCCCCACCATCTACTCCAATCATATACTTCATATGTTCGCCTCATTTTCATCATCTTATTGGAGGGAATGTTATATTCCCTAAAACTACAGATTGCTTTGCACCTGTTGCGCTTGGCACATTACTCGGATTACGATGATGCGTTTCGTTTGCTAATATCGCAAAGGCGATTGCTTCTTTCGCCTCTGAAGAATAGCCTATATCTTCTTGAATGAATATCGCGCACTTTTCTTCCTTCAATCCATTTCGTATCATTTCAACAAGTGTACGATTATAACTGCCCCCACCACCTAAAATTACTTCATCGATTTCATAATACGGCAGAATAAACTCCTTATAATGATGAACAATTGAACTTGCTGTAAACATCGTGACAGTCGTCAAAAGATTTTCTTTACCATGCTTTTCAAACCGCTTCAATAATTCACTTACAAACTCTTCTCCAAACTGTTCTCTACCAGTTGATTTCGGTGGATTCATTTTCAAAAATGGATGGTTCATACAATATGTCAAAATTTCATCTACAACTACTCCTTGTTTTGCAATCCTACCATTTTGATCATATGGCAACTGAAATAATCTTTGACATACATCATCGATTACCATATTTCCTGGGCCAGTATCAAAAGCAATAACGCTCTTATCACTTAGATGACTTGGTATTACTGTAACATTACCGATTCCGCCAATATTTTGTAGTAATCTATTTTTAGTTTGATGACGATACAAAATGACCTCTGAATATGGCACAAGTGGCGCACCTTGTCCCCCTGCTGCCATATCCATCGTTCGAAAATTAGAGATAACCGTAGTGTTCGTTTCATACGCAATAACTGCTGGTTCCCCAATTTGAAATGTTGAAGAAATAATATTACCTTCTGGTGCTGGTTGATGATAAATCGTTTGTCCGTGAGAACCTATTAAATCTAATTGTTTTAGCGACAAATCAGCCTGTTTACAAACTTCCTTTACAGCATTGGCGAAACATAAACCAAGTTTAAAGTTCAAACTGCATATCAATTGAACATTAGATGTATCAATTGATAAAGCCTGCAGTATCTCATTTTTTATATCCTTACAAAATGGAACAGTAGTAAAATGTATGAGTTCGACTTTAGAATCTACACCGTTTCCTTCTATATGAACGAGCGCTACATCTATTCCGTCTAACGATGTACCGGACATTATCCCTGCAATATACATAATATACATGCCCCCTATTCACTAAAAAACAATTATGTAAGTAAACAACGTACAACCTACAGAAAACAATATAAATCTAAAAAACAACTGTGCTTTCGATGCAAACGATCCATCAATGAAAGAAACAACTACCGTAAGCAAAATACTTGCCGCAAAGCTTGTAACGAGCCATATACTATGCATTTGTGATAGATTTAGCATCCTTAATAAAGGTACGAAAAGTAAATTTGCACATATCACTCCAAATAACAACAAAAATACACCTTTATAGCTAAATTTTATATTCATTCTATTTCATCCTCTCTGGACTTAATGTGAAAGAAGTGATAGACAAAATGCCTATCACTCAAAAATAAAATATAAAACTTACGGATTAACAGATTCCCCATCACCATTTTTCTCAATTTCAAGCATGTTTTTGTCGTACATTTTAAAGAATGGTAGGTAAATAAGGAATGATATTGCTATATTTATAAAAACTAATACTACTGCACGCCAATCTCCACCTGTGGCTAAATACGCGCCAATTGGAGCTGGTAATGTCCACGGCGGCATAATATGTGTTGGCGTTACAAATCCCATCGCAGTTGCTGAATATGCAACAGTTGCTGTTACKAGTGGTGTAATGATAAACGGGATAATTAAAATTGGATTTAGTACAATCGGYAATCCGAAAATAACAGGTTCATTAATATTAAAAATACCAGGAACAATACAAGTTCTTGATAATGCTTTCGAATATTTTGATCGACCAAATACAATCATAGCTAATACAAGCCCTAACGTCGCACCAGAACCGCCAATCCATATAAACCATTGGTATAACGGCTCTGGTGATATGTATGGCAACTGATCTGCTCCACTAGCAACTGCTTCACCATTTTTCCCTAAGTATACTTCCCATAATGGCCGAGCAACAGTTCCAACAACCGACACACCATGGATTCCGAATGACCAAAAAAATGTAATTAAAAACACTGGAATGATTACACCGAAATAACTATCACCAGCTTTTACTAACGGTGCTGCTAATTTATCAACAACATGGTGGAAATCAATACTAAAAACGACAGTTACTAAACTCATTAAAATAATTACGAATGCAGCAGGTATAAGTGCTTCAAACGAACGTGAAACAGACGGCGGTACTTGTTCTGGCATTTTAATCATTACATTTTTCGTCTTACAAAATCTTAAAATCTCTACTGATAAAATAGATACGATCATCGTTACGAATAATCCATGCCCCCCGAGATTTGTCATCGGAAGCATAAATCCTTTTTTATCGATTAATTCGGGCGTCAATGTTAAAAGTAGTGAGCATACTGCTAACTGTGCCCCTGATAAAGCATCTAACTTATAACTTTTCGCTAAATTGTATCCTATACCAAATGCTATATATAAAGACATAATAAACATCGTTAAACGATATGGTATTAATATACTTGTTTGATTTTTCAATGCCCAAACTGATATGAAACTATCTTTCGGTAATGGTGGAAATGCTACTATTAAAAAGAAACTCCCTACGATAATAAATGGTAACGCCGAAATAACTCCATCACGGATTGCTTGTAAATGCCTCTGTTCAGAAAGCCTTGCCATCGGTCCAGATAAGTTTTTATCAAGAAACGTGACAAACTTATTCATAACGCTTCCCCCTAACTAATTAATTCATTTACAGTTTTTAATAAAGTCGGTCCACCAAGCGGCGTGTATGCTTGCGGCGGAATAATACCGCACGGAATAGATTCTTGTTCTGTAAGTTTTTTTACAGCGTCAAATCGATGTCTAACTTGAGGTGCAACCATTACAACATCCCAACCATTCTTTACTTCTTCCTCCACCTCACTTGTTCCAATAGCATGCACTTCCATGTTCATACCTTTTTTCTCTGCTTCTTTTTTTAAAGCGTTTACAACAATTGCGCTGGACATTCCTCCAGAACAAACGAATAAAACTT
>NZ_JBFTMA010000461.1:0-3597 GCF_056396725.1 Bacillus sp. 05T31 | reverse complement strand
TATTATCACAACTTGCTAGTTATCCTGGAAGAACATTTTCAAGAGAAGAATTAATTGAGTTAGTGTGGGGAATGGACTTTGAAGGGGATGAACGAACAGTTGACGTTCATGTAAAGCGACTTAGAGATCGTTTCTCAAAACGAACAGATGATTTTCAAATTACAACAGTGCGCGGACTCGGTTATAAGTTGGAGTTGAAGTAAGATGAAATCATTGTATTCTAGATTTGTTTTTATGACGATTGGTATTATGCTACTGAGTAGTATTATCGGTTTTTTATTAACGAATGTGTACTACCAGGTGAAGTTAAAACCRTACAATAGTGAAAAGATTTTGATGTATGCTGAGGAAGTAAAATCATTATATGAAAAGCAAAGTGAAGAGAATAAAGAGGCATACTTACAGTCTATTGCGAAATTAGGATATGAAATTTATATTGTAGATGACGAAAATCATGGAAAGCGTATTGGGAATGCGTTTCGTAAGATAACAATTAGTGATGCTACAGTTCATAAAGTACTGCAAGGTGAAACGTWTAATGGYGTTTCCACATATCCAACSCGCCTGTTTATTACAGGATTTTTCGATAATGAATTAATTAATAGTGTAGGTGTCCCGTTAAAACATGGTGATACACAATACGCTTTATTTATTCGTCCTGACATTCAGCAACAATTTGGTGAGATGAGGATTTTTCTAGCGGTGTTACTTGGTTTCATCGTTGTATTAAGTATTATTTTTATAGCGATTGCAGCAGGTTATATCGTTCGTCCTATTCGAACATTTACGAAAGCGACTCAAAAAATTGCAAGTGGTGAATATGATATCGAATTAGATGAAAATCGAAAAGATGAAATCGGTACGCTAGCAACTAATTTTCAAAAGATGACGAAGAGCATTAAAGAATTAGACCAAATGAGACAAGAGTTCGTTTCTAACGTTTCTCATGAATTTCAATCGCCACTTTCTTCGATACAAGGGTTTTCGAAAACATTACAATCGGAGAATATGAGCGAAGAGGAAAGAAAACGTTACTTGAAAATTATTGAGGGCGAAAGTAAGCGAATGTCTAGTTTATGTAAACAGTTATTAACGCTCGCTTCATTAGATAAAGAAGAGAAAGTGTTGCAAATAAAAGAATTCAATCTGCAGAAGCAAATTAAAGACGTCATTTTTATGCTCGAATGGAAATGGCGTGAAAAAGATGTCGCTGTTGAATTTGATGTACCGGATATCACCATAAAAGGTGATGAAAACCTACTTCATCAAGTATGGAGTAACATTTTCACGAATAGTATTAAGTTTTCAAATGATGGCGGGACGATTGAGTTTTTTGTCGAAGAGTTAGAGTCTAGTGTTGTTATTTCTATATCAGATAACGGAATCGGCATGGGAAAAGAAGAAATGGATCGTATATTTGATCGTTTTTACAAAGTAGATACGGCAAGGGCAAGAAACGTAGAAGGTAGTGGTTTAGGATTATCTATCGTACAGAAAATTGTTGAACTGCATCAAGGAACCGTTTCGGTATATAGCACGAAAGGGGAAGGGACCACTGTTCGGGTGGAGCTTCCGAAATAGATGTAAGGGAAGAGGCTGCTTGGAAACGGCCTCTTCTTTTGTGTCGTTTTTTGTCGGTAAGTCGATATAATCGAAAAATCGCTGATATAATTCGAGTTGCGCCGATATATTTTGAAAATCGCCGATATAATCCGAGTTGCGCTGATATATTTGAAAAATCGCCGATATAAATTTCACGTACTCCCACTCCTGCTATAAGGCCGCACCTTTCCCGCGCTCTACTTTAAACCGAACCCCAAAAGTATCCGCTGTAATTTCATCAGCTTTCGGCAATGAACGTAATTTCGGATGAAGTAGCCATACTATAGAAATAAATAAAATACCGATGCTAGCGAGCGAGAAAATGAGTTGGCTACTAAATACATTTGCGGTGTATCCACCAATTAAAGAACCAAACGGCATAGCAATTGTGCCCATACTTCGCATGACTGAATTGATGCGTCCAATATATTGATTTGGAATTACAATTTGACTAATTGTCGCAAATAATATGTTGGTCGCACCAATTGGTATCCAAGCTAGGCCAAATAAGAAAATAGACAGCCATTGAAACGGTACAATCGTAGAGAGGAACCAAAAGAAAGCGCCAGCCGCAAAGCTAATAATGGAGACACGGCCAACATTACGTTTGCCAACCCATGAACTGAATAATGCACCGATGAGACTACCTGCTGATATAGCAGCTAAGAAGAAGCCATATGATTTCACGCCTCCTAAAGAATCAGCGAAAGAAGGGAGTATCGCCATCGTCATACCGATAGAAAAATTAGCGACAACTGAACCGATTAAGAAGGCGCCCATTAATGAACGAAAGACGATGGAAAAGCCTTCTTTTAAATCAGAGAAATATTGCTTAGTTGACAGTGATGTGTTTGTGTCAGCTTGCTTTGGCATTTTTAATGAAAAGAATAAAAGGGCAGTAATCGCGAATGTAAAAGAGTCGATTACGTACAAAGTGATAGCGCCAAGTAGCGCTACTAATATGCCAGAAAGCGTCGTGCAAATTAAATCAATGCCTTGATACGCAAATGAAAAGAGTGAATTTCCTTTTAATAATTGTGTTTTATGCAGTAGAAGTGGTAAAGCTTTCGATTGTGCGGGATAGGCGAATTGTTCGATAAAGGATACGATGGGCATGATGATGAGTAGTAGTTGAACTGTTAATAGATCGAAGTAGTGGGTAATAGGAATRATTAATATAAGAATGCATTGCAGGACTTGTGTGATGACAAGGGTGTTTTTGATTGACCATCTATCAACGAATGGACCRGTAAGAAATTGTAATGCAGAAGGTAATAATGTAAGGAAACCAGCCAATCCAGAATAAAAAGGATTACCACTCAGCTCATATACGAGCCACATCGCTGCTACATAATACAAGCTATCTCCTATGTTTGTAAAAATTCTCCCTAAAAATAATAAGAGGAAATTCCGATTTTTTAATATGTCCATTTTATCTACTCCTTTATAATAAAGTTCAACTAATAATCAGTGGGGTTTTCTTCATCCCCCCACTGATTATTAGTTGAACTAATCGGGCGTTTATGGGCAGCCCGACTCCCACCTAACTTCTGTGCTCCAGCTGAATTTTGAGGTGGGAGTCTTACTGCCCGTTAATGTGGGATAAATTTATTCGGTAAAATAAAWTTGACCGTTTATGTAAAAAAAATCGCATTACGATTTTTCTTCTTTTTTWACAAATYGCTGCATTGYTCKYTCRWCGATTTGWARTGCAGTAGTAGAAATATAATAAGCTTTACTATTTGGATCTTTATCTGCACCTTTAGTGATTTCGTTTAATTCAGCCATTAATTCATGAAACTTTTTCACCCACACTTGAAATTGTTCTGGCGTAGCATCAAATTCCCAGCAGGATGAAACGTAATTCCACTCAGCTGGGTCTTCACTTGCTTTTCGTAATGTAAAAGCTTCTTCTGGTGCAGAGAGAATATGAAGTCTCGTTCTTTCTGTCATTTGTAAAAAGATTTGGCGACCTGATTCGCTTAATATTTCTAC
>NZ_JBFTMA010000460.1:0-3601 GCF_056396725.1 Bacillus sp. 05T31 | reverse complement strand
GCAGCGATGTCAACGACAATTTTATTAGAAAAATATAAACCTGAAAAAGTAATCAACACTGGTTCAGCTGGTGGATTCCATCATTCTTTAAATGTTGGAGATGTGGTTATTTCAACAGAAGTTCGTCACCATGACGTAGATGTAACAGTATTTAACTACGAATATGGTCAAGTGCCAGGAATGCCACCTGGATTTAAAGCTGATGAGGCATTAGTTGCATTAGCTGAGAAATGTATGCAGGCAGAAGAAAATATTCAAGTTGTAAAAGGAATGATTGCAACAGGTGATTCATTTATGAATGATCCGAACCGCGTTGCAGCAATTCGTGATAAATTTGAAGACCTTTATGCAGTAGAAATGGAAGCAGCAGCTGTTGCGCAAGTATGCCACCAATATGAAGTTCCGTTTGTTATTATTCGTGCACTTTCTGATATTGCAGGTAAAGAATCAAATGTTTCATTTGATCAATTTTTAGATCAAGCAGCTCTTCATTCTACAAACTTTATCGTAAAAGTATTAGAAGAGTTAAAGTAATGTAACAAAAAGGCAACTGTCTCATATAAAGAAAATACATACAGTTGCCTTTTCTTTATTGGCAAATAAGGGGGAGAACACGATGAATGTATATCGTGGAGTTCATGAGTTGATTGGTCATACACCAATCGTAGAAATTACTCGTTTTTCACTTCCGGAAGGAGTCCGTTTATTTGCAAAGCTTGAATTTTACAACCCAGGCGGAAGCGTTAAGGATCGTTTAGGAAGAGAATTAATCGAAGATGCGTTAGAAAAAGGGCTTGTTGCAGAGGGCGGAACAATTATTGAACCGACGGCTGGAAATACAGGTATTGGACTGGCACTTGCAGCGTTAGAACATGATTTACGCGTCATTGTTTGTGTACCAGAGAAATTTAGTGTTGAAAAACAAGAATTAATGAAAGCGCTAGGTGCAACAGTCGTGCATACCCCGACTGAGCAAGGAATGACCGGCGCAATTGCAAAGGCAAAAGAATTAGTAAAGGAAATACCGAATTCATACTCTCCAAGTCAGTTTGCTAATGAAGCAAACCCTCGTGCTTATTTCAAAACACTAGGTCCTGAACTTTGGGACGCACTGAATGGAGAGATTAACATATTTGTTGCAGGAGCAGGAACTGGCGGTACATTTATGGGAACTGCGTCTTATTTAAAAGAGAAAAACATTGATATTAAAACGGTTATTGTAGAACCAGAAGGATCTATTTTAAATGGTGGTAAGGTTGGTTCACATGAAACAGAAGGAATTGGTCTTGAGTTCATCCCGCCATTTTTGAAAACATCTTATTTTGATGGAATTCATACAATTTCTGATCGAAATGCATTTTTACGAGTGAAAGAATTAGCGAAAAAAGAAGGTCTTCTCGTTGGAAGCTCTTCAGGAGCAGCATTTCATGCAAGCTTACTTGAGGCGGAGAAAGCAGCACCAGGTACAAATATTGTAACGATTTTTCCAGATAGTAGTGAGCGTTATTTAAGTAAAGATATATACAAAGGGTGGGAATAAAAAATGAGAGCAAAGACAAAGTTAATTCATGGTATTCGCATAGGAGAACCTTCAACTGGATCTGTAAATGTGCCGATTTATCAAACAAGTACGTACAAACAAGAAGCAGTTGGTAAGCATCAAGGATATGAATATTCTAGAACTGGTAATCCAACTCGTTCAGCTTTAGAAGAAATGATTGCAGTATTAGAAAATGGTCATGCTGGATTTGCATTTGGTTCAGGGATGGCAGCTATTACAGCAACAATTATGTTGTTCTCAAAAGGTGACCACGTCATTTTAACAGATGATGTTTACGGTGGAACATACCGCGTTATTACGAAAGTATTAAACCGCTTCGGTATTGAGCATACATTTGTAGATACAACAAACCTAGAGGAAGTTGTAGAAGCGATTCGTCCAAATACGAAAGCGATCTATGTGGAAACACCAACGAATCCATTACTGAAAATTACTGATATTAAGAAAATATCYGCTCTTGCTAAAGAAAACGATTTATTAACAATTATTGATAACACATTCATGACGCCATATTGGCAGTCGCCAATTTCTTTAGGAGCAGAYATTGTRCTTCATAGTGCAACGAAATATTTAGGTGGGCATAGTGATGTAGTTGCAGGCCTAGTAGTTGTAAATAGCCCGCAACTAGCAGAAGACCTTCATTTTGTACAAAACTCAACAGGAGGTATTCTTGGACCACAAGACAGCTTCTTACTACTTCGCGGTTTAAAAACATTAGGAATTCGTATGGAAGAGCATGAAATAAATTCACGCGCAATTGCTGAGTTTTTAAATAACCATCCAAAAGTAAATAAAGTATATTATCCAGGTCTTGAATCACATCAAAATCACGAATTAGCAAAAGAACAGGCGAACGGATTTGGTGCAATCATCTCATTCGATGTAGATAGTGAAGAAACATTAAATAGAGTACTTGAGAAGTTACAATACTTCACACTTGCTGAAAGTTTAGGAGCAGTAGAAAGTTTAATTTCAATTCCATCACAAATGACACATGCATCTATTCCTGCTGATCGCCGTAAAGAATTAGGGATTACAGATACATTGATTCGTATTTCTGTCGGTATTGAAGATGGTGAAGATTTGATTGAAGATTTAGCACAAGCGTTAGCATAATAAAAAAGCACTGCTAAATAGAGCAGTGCTTTTTTAAGATTATTTTGTGAAACTTTTCACAAAATGGACATACACAAATAAAATGATTTCATGTATAGTGAAGTCATGAAATATTACTCACGAACAAACTTGTGAAATGTTTCACAAATGATGAGATTCATGTAGGAAGGCAACTCTATTTTTTTACGCTAATCGGGACTTATTATGACCTATAGGGACTTATAAAGGCCGTAATAGCAGAATAGGAGGAAATTTACATGGTAGTCAAAGAGAAAGTTGTAAATGAAATGAAAGAGGTAAAAGAGATGATTGATACGTTAGTAGAGAACGGTCAAAAAGCTTTACAAGCATTAGAAAGTTTTACACAAGAGCAAATTGACAACATTGTTCATGAAATGGCGCTTGCAGGTGTTGACCAACATATGCCGCTTGCGAAATTGGCTGTTGAAGAAACGGGCCGTGGTGTATATGAAGAYAAATGYATWAAAAATATTTTTGCCACTGAATATATTTGGCATAGYATRAAGAAAGATAAAACRGTAGGRATTATTCACGAAGATCCTCATGAAGAAATAATAGAAATYGCRGARCCTGTCGGTGTAGTAGCTGGGGTAACGCCAGTAACTAACCCAACGTCGACAACGATGTTTAAAGCATTAATCGCGATAAAAACGAGAAATCCAATTATTTTCGCATTTCATCCTTCTGCACAAAATTGTTCTATTGCAGCAGCGAAAACAGTATACGATGCAGCAGTGAAAGCTGGTGCACCAAAGCATTGTATTCAATGGATTGAAAGACCTTCTGTGGAAGCAACGAAACAATTAATGAACCATGATGGTGTCGCACTCGTTCTAGCAACTGGAGGGGCTGGTATGGTGAAATCGGCTTATTCTACTGGTAAACCCGCGCTAGGTGTAGGGC
>NZ_JBFTMA010000459.1:0-3605 GCF_056396725.1 Bacillus sp. 05T31 | reverse complement strand
AATAAAAGATGAGCGAAAATTCACTCATCTTTTATTATACTATTTCTTTGTAATATATGCCCATTTATAACTAAAGTCGCCACCGAACGTATGGTTAGCAATACCATTTACATACGTCTTCTCTAAGTATGCTGTACTTTGTTGGTACGTAGGAGAGATTGCAGCATCTTGACCAATTAAGATTTTTTCAGCTTCTGCAAGTGCTTTCCAGCGTGCTGCGTCATCTTTTAGTAGTTCTCCTTTTGATTTTGCTACTAAATCATCGTACTTCGGATTTGAATAATCCATTTCATTAAATGAGCTTCCAGTAACGAACATATCAATATATGTCATTGGGTCTGGATAATCTGGACTCCATGCAGATAATGAGAATTCATATTCAAATTTCTTTTCTAAATCTAACTTCTGCTTATATGGTTGTTGCTTCAAATTCACTTTAATACCAGGTAAGTTTTTCTCTAATTCTTCTTTAATAAAGTCGCCCACTTTTTTACGGCTACCGTTATCATCATTTAGTAATTCTACTGTAATTGTATCTTGACCAAGTTCTTTCTTCGCTTCTTCCCACAGTTTTTTTGCTTTCGCAGCATTATCTTTACTGTCACGGAAATTTTTATTTACAGTACGGAAGTCTTTTCCATCTGGTCCTGTCGTAAACTTTTCAGGTACTAAGAAATACGCTGGCAATGATCCATCATTCAAAATTACATCCGCAATTCCTTTTTTATCGTACGCTAAATCAATCGCCTCACGAACCTTTTGATTTTTAAACGTTGCATTTTTTTGATTAAAACGTAGGAAATACATACGTGGGTCTAGCTTCGTTTTAAATTCATCTGGTTTATTCTTTTTATATTTGTCTACAAACTCAGAACTTAAAATGACACGGTCTGCTTGATCACTATCATATAAATTCACCCCAGTACTTGTCTCTTTTACTATACCYACATTAATTTCTTGTAATTTTACAGCATCTTTATCCCAATAATTTGGGTTTTTCTTTAACTGGTAACTTTGTTCATGTTTCCATTCACTCATTGTAAATGGTCCATTGTACAATAATTTATCTGCTTCTAATCCGTATTTATCCCCTTGTCCTTTTACATACTTTTCATTTAATGGGAAGAATGTAGGGAACGAAGTAAGCTCAAGGAAATAAGGTGCTGGTTGCTCTAATTCTACTACCAACGTTTTATCATCCTTCGCTTTAACACCTAATTGATCCGACGGTACTTCTCCTTTATTTACTTTCTGTGCATTTTTCACATCAAATAAAATAAATGCATATTCTGCTGCTATTGCTTTATCTAATGTACGTTGCCATGCATATACAAAATCTTGTGCTCGAACTGGATCACCATTTGACCATTTTGCATCACGTAATTCAAATGTATATGTCTTTTTATCTTCACTAATCTTCACGTCTTTGGCCATACCTGGAGTTGGTTTATTATCTTTATCTAGACGATATAATCCTTCCATTGCATTTACAAATACACGGAAAGATACAGAATCTGTTGATTTAGATGTATCCATTGAAGGAATTTCAGCTGTTTCTAGCAAATTTAAAACTTGTTTATCTGCCATTCCCTTACTTGATTCTTTCTTCGTTGTCGAAGCCTTCTCCCCATTCCCACATCCCGCAACCAATACACTAGCCGATAATGCAAGTGCAGCAATTGTTATTGTCTTTCTCTTCATTCTTCCTTCCCCCAATCTATATGTATAAGTTAAAACTTGTATAATATATTTTATTATACAAAAAATTCTGATTATTTTAAATATTTATTTTCATAAAAAGAAAAAAAGCGGTCAGAAATTGCTTTCCCTCCGCTTTGTTGAATAGCATTTACTTGTAAGCCATCCTCTATATCAAATGGATTTTGAACTTTAAATATTTCCTCCATTATCTTCAAAAACTCTTCTTCATTTTTAGATTCACCRTTAATCGTAAGKGAATATGGTTCCAYTTCWCCCAATTTATAATCAACAATAAATTGAATTGTCACTTTTTTCCTTGGCATCTCAGGACTCTCCCCCTGAAATTCTACTAATTCTAATCCTTCCGTTCCCCGATAGTATATCCATCCTGAATTTTGAAAATAATTTTCGAACGATTCACCAATTGAAAAGACTGGATATTCATAAAGCGAGCTTGTACGAACTTTTTGAATAATATCCCGATCAGTTGGGAAAAAGAAATGACTAAACAAAATACTAGCAACTGCTAAAATAGTAACGATTGTTGCTCCCATTTTACTCGTTCCACCACTATCACGGATGAGATAATTTTCAACCGATTCATCTTTAATTCCCCGTGCTTTTATTCGATATATACGCCTTTCTGCAAATTGATAAAATAATCCATTTGCAAAAATCCCCATCCCAAATAGAATGAAAACGAGTAATAAAAACGTGAGAGGCACCATATTAATGATTGGCAATGCTACGTTGAACCCCATATAATAAGAAAATGCATCACATGCTACTAATAACAGTATAAATAAAGCAGCAGGTACGTAATACTTACGATATCCAAGCCAACCTACATTAAAAATAGCAGCCAGACCATTCCAGCTCCACCTAGCAATTCGCTTATTCTCAAGCTCCCATTTTCTTTTGTAATATGGGTATTGTCTCCCTACATATACTTCTAATTCTTTGTCTATTAGCGAGCTTTCTTCACCTTGTTCATTATGCAAGTTTCGTTGACAATTTGCACAATTCAGCTGATCATTAATACAAGGTCGCCCACAATTTATACATTTCAAAACAATCCCTCTTTCCATCCATACTTCATTGTGAACTACCCACCACTTAGTATCTCTTACGAGCTTACCCCGAAGTGGGGGCTTCTCGGTTCATCTTTCCTTTTGATAGCTAACGAATTTGTCTTAGGACAGCCGAGCTAACTCCCTCGTTCCAAAGGTTGTTTCTTACGATTTATTTAAAATACCTTCATGTTTCAATAACCACTCTTTCCTCCATAAACCACCCGCATACCCAACAAGTTTTCCACTCTTTCCTATTACACGATGGCATGGAACGATAATTGAAATTGGATTCCGGCTATTTGCCCCYCCTATCGCTCGTACAGCTTTCGTATTCCCAACCTTCTCCGCAATATCTAAATATGAAGCACTTACGCCATACGGAACAGTGTAAAGTGCATCCCATACATTCTTTTGGAATGGTGTTCCTTCAGCAGACAATGGAACTGTAAACTCTTTTCTTTTTCCTTCAAAGTATTCATCTAATTCATTTATACATTGTTCAACAAGTTCATTTTTATGTTCTTCTTTTCTTTCTTCAACAAATATAACAGACGTAATTCCTTCTTCGTTCGCTGTAATTTCTAACAAACCTAATTCACTATCATAATAAGCCTGGTACATATGTCATCCTCCAATTCATTACATATTATTTATTGTAACACGRATAGACGAAATTTTTCGTATAAGCGTTTTATTAGGGAAACAAAAAAGAGGATGATACAATGTAAGAAAATTCAATCAAGGGGGATATTTGATGGAGTTTCAACTCTTTTCACCTTATACAATTAAGGACGTTACGCTAAAAAACCGTATCATTATGTCACCTATGTG
>NZ_JBFTMA010000458.1:0-4427 GCF_056396725.1 Bacillus sp. 05T31 | reverse complement strand
GATGAAATCTCCTCCAAAGAGAAAGCTGCCATCCTCATTCGTACATTAAACGAAGAGGTGGCAGCAAAAGTCATTGAATATATGACGGCTGAGGAAAAAGAAGTATTACTTCGTGAAATCGCGAAGTTTCGTGTATATAAACCAGAAACGTTAGAAAATGTATTAGGGGAGTTTTTGTATGAACTAAATGTAAAAGAATTGAATTTAGTAACTCCAGATAAAGAATACATTCGTCGTATATTTAAAAATATGCCAGAAGAAGATCTGGAAAAATTATTGGAAGACCTTTGGTACAACAAAGATAATCCATTTGAATTCTTAAATTCACTTACAGATTTAGAGCCACTGCTTACAGTGCTTAATGATGAATCGCCACAAACGATAGCGATTATTGCTTCTTATATTAAGCCGCAACTTGCTTCTCAATTAATTGAGAGATTACCAGATCATAAACGTGTAGAAACGGTAATGGGGATTGCGAAGCTTGAACAAGTAGATGGTGAATTAATTAATCAAATTGGTGAGTTATTAAAAGCAAAATTAAATAATATGGCATTTAGTGCTATTAATAAAACAGATGGATTGAAAACAATAGTGAACATTTTAAATAATGTTTCACGAGGTGTTGAAAAAACAGTCTTTCAAAAGCTGGATGAAGTCGATTATGCGTTATCTGAGAAAATTAAAGAAAATATGTTTGTCTTTGAAGACTTACTTGGTCTTGAAGATCTTGCGCTTCGCCGTGTATTAGAGGAAATTACAGATAACGGTGTTATCGCGAAAGCACTTAAAATTGCAAAAGAAGAAATTAAAGAGAAACTATTTACATGTATGTCTTCAAACCGTAGAGAGATGATTCTTGAAGAGTTAGATGGCTTGGGACCGCTTAAGATGACGGATGCTGAAAAAGCACAACAAACGATTACAGGTACGGTGAAAAAGCTGGAAAAAGAAGGAAGAATTATCGTTCAAAGAGGTGAAGATGATGTCCTTATTTAAAAACAGAATTCCGAAGAATTCTGTTTCTTTTTCTGAAGAAACGTATGAATTACAATTTCCGAAACCAGTATCAGTTCACATTGAAGAAGAGATACAAGTGGATCATGCAGAACTTCTTGCACAGCAAGATGCATTACATATTGAAATGAATCAGCTAAGGCAGCAGCAGCAAATGCTAGAACGAGAGCGTCAGCAGTTGTTGCAAGATAAAGAACAGTTTCAAATGCATATTCATGAACAAATGGAACAGATGGAAGCAGCGCGTATACAGTTTCAAAAAGAACAACAAGAAACAGCATACGAATGGACAGAGTTATTATGGAATCAATCTTTTCAGTTAGCAGAAAAAGTAGTGAATCAAGCGGTAGATTCGCGCTTATTAGACGTTTTGCCGATTTTAACAGGCATCGTGCAAACATTGCCTACTTCATTTGAAAAATTAATTATAACGGTTCATCCAGAAACATTTGAACGTATACAAGAAGAGAAAGAAAATACGAAAGAGTATTGGCTACTACAATTAGTAGAATGGAAGTATGATTTTTCTTTACAGTTTGGCGAATTTGTTCTGGAAGAAGAGAAAGAGTTTTTTGAGTTTAAATTTGCGCCTATATTTGCGAAGCTTCGTCATAAGTGGGAAGAAGAGAAGTTGTTTGAGGAGCAAAATGTATGAACAACGAGCTAATGAATGAACATAATAAATGGAATACATTTATTGAAACACCGTTTTATACGAAAGTTGGCAAAGTTCATAGTGTACAAGAGCAGTTTTTTGTAGCGAAAGGTCCGAAAGCAAAGATTGGAGATGTTTGTCTCGTTGGAGAACATAGTGTCTTATGTGAAGTAATTGCGATTGAAAAAGAAAATAATATGCTACTTCCATTTGGACAGACAGAAAAAGTATGTTACGGAGATGCAGTTACATTAATTACAGAAGATGTCGTTGTTCCCCGTGGTAATCATTTACTTGGTAAAGTGTTAAGTGCAAATGGAAAAGTGTTAAACGAAGATGCCGAGAACATTCCACTGCAAAAAATAAAATTGGATGCACCGCCGATTCATGCATTTGAGCGTGAAGAAATTACAGATGTATTTGAAACGGGAATTAAATCAATTGATTCTATGTTAACGATTGGGATCGGTCAAAAGATAGGTATTTTTGCTGGATCAGGTGTTGGTAAATCTACTTTACTTGGAATGATTGCGAAAAACGCAAAAGCTGATATTAACGTTATTAGTTTAGTAGGTGAGCGTGGCCGGGAAGTAAAAGACTTTATTCGAAAAGAGTTAGGCGAAGAAGGTATGAAAAAAAGCGTCGTTGTTGTAGCGACGTCAGATGAAAGTCATCTTATGCAACTTCGCGCTGCAAAGCTTGCAACATCAATTGCCGAATATTTCCGCGATCAAGGTAATAACGTACTACTTATGATGGATTCTGTTACACGCTTTGCTGACGCACGCCGAAGTGTTGATATTGCAGTAAAGGAATTACCAATCGGTGGTAAAACACTGTTAATGGAAAGTTATATGAAGAAGTTATTAGAGAGGTCAGGAAAAACACAAAAAGGATCCATAACAGGTATTTATACAGTACTCGTTGATGGTGACGATTTAAATGGTCCTGTACCAGATTTGGCGCGTGGTATTTTAGATGGACATATTGTATTAAAGCGTGAGCTTGCAACGCTTAGTCATTACCCTGCAATCTCTGTACTAGATTCGGTAAGTAGGATTATGGAAGAAATCGTATCGCCGAACCATTGGCAGGTTGCAAATGAAATGAGAAAAATTTTATCTATTTATAAAGAAAATGAATTGTATTTCAAATTAGGAACAATTCAAGAGAATGAAGAAAATGCCTATATTTTTGAATGTAAAAATAAAGTAGAAGGTATAAATACGTTTTTAAAACAAGGTCGAACGGATAGTTTTCATTTTGAAGATATTGTCCAAGCGATGCACCATATTGTATAAGACCTCATGCCTTGGGGTCTTATTTTTTTGTTTTTTAATATTTCACAGATTTTTTTGTAAAAAAACTATATAATAGAAAAAGGTAACGTTATAATAGGAAGGGGCTATGAAAACAGGTGAATAAACAGCAGTACGACACGATTAAATTGCAGATTAATCAAGAGAAAGAACATATCTTGAAAGAAGTGTACGAACTAACAGCTGAAAAAAGAAAAATAGAACAAAAAAAAGAATATGATCTATATGTTGTGAAATCACGCAATAAGGTTGTACAAACGGGACAACGTATTATGGCTGGTATGCTTTCTTCACATACATTTTCACCTGAAAGAATAGAAGAATGGAATCGAAAAATTAAAAAAACAGAAGGTTTTATTCAAAAAAATGAAAGCCTTTTAGAGCAAATAAAAGAAAAAGAACGTGTCATTGATGAAATGTATGAAGAAGATTGTAAGAAGCTTGCGAAAGCGATAATACAATGAGAATTGAAAATAAAAAACAGCCGAAAACGGAGAAACCGAAACGAGAAGAAGCACCAGAAGAAGAGAAGAAAGAATATATTCTCGCAAAAAAAACGGTAACGAAAGAAGAGCCGATTGTAAAGAAGGAAGAAAAGAAAGAGACAGAACAATTATTACTAGCTGTATCTGAGCAGATGGTTGCAATTGAGCAATTGCGTGTGCAGCCAGAATTGTTATATCAATACATACAAAAAATACAGGCGTTATATAAAGAATACGGAAATATTAAACTGAATGAATTGCCCGCAGCTGAATTACAGCAATTACAAGAGCTTTTTTCTAACATGAATATTAAAAATGCCATATGTTTAGAAGATACAATGCAAATGGTGCTAGACAAGGTGACGATGCCAGAGCAAACGTTGCAAGTATTAAAAGTCGTAGAAACAGAAACTTGTAATATCGCAAAGAAACAAGAGGAGTCCAAGGAAGTAGAACTCCAGAAAGCTGAAAGCGATGATGTGAAGTTAGAGTTACCAGAAGTCGATCAATTAAACGATTCAAGTTCGGCCGGAGCTGAATTATTAAATAAGGCAACGGGGACTGATCAAATAGGAAAACAAAATAGTGGAGCTGAGAAGGTTACATTACCTGACTTAGGCAAGAAAATGGAAGCACAAGTAGAGGCTCTGCAAAAGTTTGTAGTGAAACAAGAACGTGTTTTATTCCAGCTAAATCCAGAGAAACTTGGTTCATTAACTGTATTTATGAAAAAGCATGGAGATCAAATTGAAGTCCATGTAGAAATGGAAAAACACGATGCGAAAAAGCGTGTTGAAATAATTTTTGACGAATTGAAGCTGAAGTTAAAAGAAAAAGAAATTAATATTCAAATAAGTTATTCAGAAAAAGATGAACAACGTAAAGAACAGCGAGAACAAGAGCAAAGACAAAAACAAAAATTAGCAAGTACGAAGCAAGAGAAACAAGAAT
>NZ_JBFTMA010000457.1:0-5970 GCF_056396725.1 Bacillus sp. 05T31 | reverse complement strand
GAGTTTTAAGTTAATAACTAAGACACCTTGATTTTTTATCAAGGTGTTTCTTTTGTATACAAAATTTACATTCCGAACACCTTTAAGACGCTAAAAAAATGAACCTCTATCTCTTAAAATCATTTTTTCATCCTCTGTTATTTAACTTTTTCTAAAACAAAACTCTTAATATTGTCCGCACTTTTTATAGCTCGCAATACGTCCGTTTTATTCAGTTCTTCAAAATAAGGATATCTAACTTCAACCCCATAACTATTTAGCTCTGCACAATCATCTCTCAAATCATTAAATTCCACATCAAATTCAGCACATCTCCTTGCTAATAGCAACAAATTATGTGTTTTAGGCGGATGAGTGCCATTGAACGTTAAATACCCCTTTAAATATTTTTCAGCACACTGTTGACAATGATAACAAATAATTGCAAAAGGTATAGGTATTAAAGACAATAGATGGTTAGCAGCTCTAATATCTGAATCCGCAATTCCAAACCATAAATTTGCCTCATTGAAGTTTTTCATACAATACCTTACCTTCTTCGGCAATCTTGTATTCCATTGTTACAGGATTACCAGAGCGCTCATTAAATTCTTCAGAACCGTAAACAAGTAAATCGACTGGCGTTTTCATTACATCRAATATACTTAAATTCAATTYCTTTAAGGCTTCTCTTTTYCTYTTACCAATACCATCAACCACTACACATAAATCAAAATCACTATCCTCATTAGGTGTACCGTAAGCATGAGACCCAAATAAAATAATTTTATTAACATCAGAAAGAGAAGAAGTCATTCTATCTATTAATTGATTTAACTCTTTTTGAACATTAGTATTCATTCCATTCACCTCTTTAAATTAATCCTATCTAGTAAAAGCAAATTAATAAGCTGATTCATTTCAACTCCAACACTACTGCATTTTTTAAACGTTATAATAATACTTATTATACCTTTCATATTTATATCCTGTTAAGCAACAAAAACCGCATGAAAGTTCTCCCTTCATACGGTTTCTTTTTATACTAGCGCAGCGACTTGTTCTTGTTGATCTACAGAGATTGCAGCTTTATAGTGCCGGTGAGGTTAGCCCCTTTGTAATTAGGGCCGATCCGGAGAGTTTTGAACTTATTACACCTTGATATGAATCAAGGTGTTTCTTTTTGTGCAGGACTTACACCTTTAAAGTAGAATATATCATTTTAGAAAAAAACAAGGAGTGAAAAAACGAATCATTATTTCATTGCTATTTATGACGGTGAGTTTCCTACCGAAAAATTACATACCATTTTACAATCTAATCACACTTTTACTGATCTAAACATCCGCACCCTTTCAATCTCATCACCAAGACCTTTCACCTTATTAGTTGGCGAAGAACACGACGCACTCACAACCGGACTTACAGACAAATACCATTTATTAACGAAAGAGTTGCAAGCACTTGAGCAACAAGAGAAGTACTATTACGTATATGATTATAAAATTAGAAAAACCATCGAGAATCCTACCCAAAAATGCTTTCCATTAGCCAAGATCAATATAAGTGTTACGAAATTCCATAAAATGAGTTCTCTCATTGTTAATAGATTTGAAAACTTACACAAAGTGTTCTACAGATTCATTTTGAGATCGAGCCGTTTTTTATTAAAAAACAGGAATCTACTTAGCACTTTTCTATCCTGATTCCTATATTATGGACTGTATATGATATTAGCACATCCTTTAATGTATTATTTAGAAAGTAGGAGGAAAACATGTATGAACAATATTTAAAGCACTGTTGGCGTTATGAGTACCCAGTTAATTTTATGGGATCCGCAGTACCTCCAGCTTATGCTGCTCCAGTAAATAATCCGATGTATACAGCATCCCCAGTACCTCCAGCTTATACTGCTCCAGTAAATAGTCCGATGTATACAGCATCCCCAGTACCTCCAGCTTATACTGCTCCAGTAAATAATCCGATGTATACAGCATCCCCAGTACCTCCAGCTTATACTGCTCCAGTAAATAATCCGATGTATACAGCATCCCCAGTACCTCCAGCTTATACTGCTCCARTAAATAATCCAATATATGCAACATCCCCAGTACCTCCAGCTTATACTGCTCCAATAAATAATCCAATATATGCAACATCCGCAGTACCTCCAGCTTATGCTGCTCCAATAAATAATCCGATGTATACAGCATCCCCAGTACCTCCAGCTTATGCTGCTCCAGTAAATAATCCGATGTATACAGCATCCACCAAAAAGAAAATTGATACACAACCACTCCCTTCACTGACAAGTCAAAAGGGCGTCTATGCCACGGATTTTTTTTTCAAAGATAAATCTTTTAATTTCGAAACATTGCGTGCCGCTGGATTCGCAGTTGACAACGGTGCCGATCTCAACGAAGTGTTCTTGACCGCTGCCGCAATCCCAGAGGGGGATGAAGAGGCATGGATGAGGGAGTGGAAATCTACCGCAGACCGTATTTATGAGAGTGGCAAATATTCCTTCGAACACGGGGACAAAATTAGCGCACGGGAGGCATTCTTGCGCGCTTCGGCCTACTATCGCAACGCTGAATTTTACCGTCGCAAGGATCCCCAAAACGATCCACACGTTCTCGAGCTATTCAATCTTTCTCGCGAGGCGTTTGTGAAGGCGGGAAAACTACTGGATGGTCCCTTCGAGGAAATYGCCATCCCTTACGGCAAAGATACACTCCCTGGATACTTGCTCCTCATGGACGGCAGTGGGAAACCCCGTCCGACTCTCATTTACACCAATGGATTTGACTCGACGACAGAAGAAGGCTACTACGTTATTGGCGCAGCCGCATTGCGACGCGGTTTTAACGTGCTCCTGTATGACGGTCCTGGTACGGGCCGCATGATCCGTGAGAAGAAAGTATCCTATCGTCCAGACTGGGAAGTAGTGCTTGGTTCTGTTATTGATTATGCTGAGACACGTCCTGAGATTGACAAGTCCCAAATTGTGTTATTTGGATATAGCCTGGGCGGATATCTTTGCGCTCGGACAGCCGCCTTTGATCATCGCCCCGCAGCAATCGTGCTCGACGACGGTATGACRARCTTTGGCGCGACGTATCCYCCGCTTCCWGAATYCCTTGTTGAGTGGATCAAAGCCGGACTCGATCAACAGGCGATACCCGTACTCGAGTGGATCAAGAAACAAGACACCTACGCTCGTTGGGCGTTGCAAAATGGCGTATGGGTGTTTGGTACTTCGAATGAGCCGGAATACATCCGTAAAAGCGAGCGTTTTGCCCTTACCACCGAAGACATGCGCAAAATCAATTCCCCAGCTCTAATTCTTGAGGGAGAGAACGATCTTGTGTTCAAGGGACAGGCAAGCAAGCTCGCATCCGAATTAAAAGCTCCCCACAAGCACGTCTTAATGCGAGTTCCCTATTTCACGCTAATGTAGCTACTCGTTCTTGTTCATCTACAGTAATTACAACGTCTGTTAATGCTTTTTCTCGTTCTGCTATATTTCATTTCGACGCTGTTATCATTTGTAACGTCAATAAAAGCGTATAGCACCAACTGATTTGGAGAGTTTTGAGTCTATAACGAAAACACCTTGATAATCATCAAGGTGTCTTTTTCATTCTAAACGACATATCTTTACGCCGATATACACTCAGCACAATCCCCATTAAAAGCGCATGAAATACAGTTGGTGTTAATCCATAACTAATAAAGGGTAGTGATATAGAAGCAATCGGTAATAAGCCTAGGATCATTCCAACGTTATAAATGAACTGAACTATGAAAAGAGTCATGCCTCCAACTAAAAGCAGTTTACCGTATCGATCATTTATTTTATAAGATATGACTACTAACCTTACTACGAAAAGAGAAAGGATCAGGACAAGGATTAATGCAAGCACATATCCATAATAGTAAGTCAAACTTGCAAATACAAAATCAGTATCCGCAGTAGGGATGAACTTTGTATCTCCATATGTTCCAAACCAACCAGCTGATGACATTACCTCTTTTAAACGTATATACATAAACCCTGCGCCACGTGCATCACGCTCTGGATTTATATATGCTAAAAAGGTAGGCCAGTGATAACTTTTCACTGAAGGCCAATAAGAGAATACCCCGAAAATAAATAAACAAATGGGCACAGCTGTAATAATCACTACCTTTTTCTTTCCTAACCTACTCCACCAAAGCATAACAAATACCATCACAATATAAATAAATATTGTTGAAAGAGCTGATCCAATTAAGAATAAATACAAAGAAAATAAATACAGGGCCACAAGATGCATAACTTTTATCCTACTATTATTAAAAAAAGAAGCCCAAGCTAGAAAGAAAAAAGGTACCGCCATTAAGCGACCAATTGCAATGGGACCGATTTTTATTAACGGTTCTCCAGCCACCGAAACATGAGGAAAACAGTATAACATTAACAAGATCAGTATCCCAATTGTATAAAACAACCATCCAAATCTCTCTAACTTCCGATAATCAATCAGCATCATCCCTAACGCTGTTGCAATACCAAGAACAACAGATATCACCTTATTCATTAGTAAATCATTCATATATCCAAAAGCTATAACTGGCAAAAATCCTAGCCCCATCGCAGCCACTAATAAAATAAGTAAGAACCAATCAACCTTTGGCTTATGCAGTTTGTTCAGTTCCCGGCCAAGTTTAATCGGACTTCCCATTTGTTCAACAGCCTTATCTTCAGCAACTTCCTCACTTAACCCTTTTTCTATCCACATATTCTTCGCCTGTTTCAAGTGAAAGTCTAGTTCCGTTGCCACTAAGTCCTTCGCTTCTTTTGATTTAATATGGTTCGTAACTTCGCTTAAAAAACGCTCCCCTTTTTTGTTCAATTTTATCTCACTCCTGTACTAATCCTTTTAATATAAACCGTGCCTTCGTAGCATCTTTTTCTGCCTTTCGCAGCATCTTGTTTCCCTTATCATTTAATTGATAATATTTAGCTCCTGAATGATCCCAACTTGATTGGATAAAACGATTCTGTTCTAGACGATGTAATAAAGTGTATAGAGACCCTTCATCGCCTTCGTATTTTTGAATCCCTCTCCCCCGCAGTAACTGCATCAATTCATAACCCGTTTTTTCATTCATAAGAAGTTGCAACACTGCTAAAAGGATATCTTCTTCCTTTTCGGACGATTGATTGATTTTTTCGTGCACCCGCTTTCGATGCTGATCAGAAAAACTCAAATGTTTAAAAGTTGTRTTCTCCATTGATTTTCGCARGCCTTTTAATCGATCTTCCATTTGATTATTCCTCCAATCCTTTCTTCAAAAGCTCCTTCGCTTTTTTCAGTCTCGTTTTTATCGTGTTTTCTTTCACTTCTATTACAATAGCAATCTCTTTAATTGATAGTTCTTCATAATAAAATAGATAAATGACTTCTCGATATTTTATCGGTAAATTCATTACTGCAGAAGCCAGTTCACGGTCCTTCGCATTTTGAATAACAGTTTGTTCGACACTATCATTTTGAACCCCAATATAAGCAGCTTCATCCTCTGTCACGATCACCTTTTTGTTATACCAACTTTTTATGTAGTCCTTACATTGATTAATCGCAATTCTCCATAGCCACGTTTTCACATTCGATTTCCCTTTGTATGTATGAAGAGATTTATAACATTTCACAAATATATCTTGCGTTACATCCTCAGCAATCTCTTTATTGTTTACATATGAATACACAAGCTGCAGGACTTCTTGTCCATACTTGTTCATGATTTCATCGATAAAGAGTTCCTTATCTTCTATTTCAAACGCTTCTACCGTTAATTCATCCACATCATTTCCTCCTTCCCATWTATTAGACGACGCACTGTATGGAAAAGTTTTATAAATTCATAAAAAAAATACGGATGGCAATGTCCGTACCGTTTTTGTCGAACCTTTATTTCAAGCTCTTTTTCTTTACTAAGAGC
>NZ_JBFTMA010000456.1:0-4489 GCF_056396725.1 Bacillus sp. 05T31 | reverse complement strand
GTAGACGGTAAACCATTCTCTATTGAAGTAAGTTATTTCAAAAAAGATATCATTCCTTATTTGAATGAAGAAATAGCATTAAGTTCTGTATACAGTTATTTCATTGAGGATTTACGATTAAATATTGGCTTTGCCGATAAAGTTATTAGTTGTGAAAAAATAAATAAAGAAAATGCAAAGCTTTTAGAACTAAATGAAGGTGATCCAGCGCTTCTTATTGAAAATACAGTTTATCTTGTAAATGGAACAATTTTCGAGCTATCTCAATCAATGTTTCATTATGAAAAGACYAAACTTTTAAATCGRATTAATTTTAATTGAAAATGAATATAAGTAGCCTTGTAAAAAAGCAACTGGTCCTAAGTGAGCAGTTGCTTTTTATTTTTAAAGTGGATGAGCAAAAAAACACAAAAGTGGTTGGTCCGTTTTTTACAAACTTCTATTATGATAAGAGAAGAAAGGTAGTATTTTATTCATGCTTTAAAATAGACTGGCCTTAGAGAGGTGGAAGACAATGAGTTTTGCGATTTCACTAGTTGTTATTATTGTAGTTGTATCACTGTTTGGGACCGTACTAGTCGCACGAAATGTAGAGGAGAATTACGGTAAGTCTACAAAGAGGAATGTGAAAAACTTATCCGCTATCTATGTCATTCTTCTTTTAGTGCTTCTTGTAGGAGTTACTTGGTATGCGGTCGTTATTTTATAAAGTTTGTATATGATGAAGGAGTTAATATATTGATGAAAAATGAGCGCCACGTTTTAGTTGTTTTCCCGCATCCGGATGATGAGTCGTATTGCGTGGCTGGAACAATTTTGGCTTATACTGAGCAGAAAGTCCCTCTTACTTATGTTTGCTTAACACTTGGTGAAATGGGGAGAGCGATAGGGAATCCWCCTTTTGCAACTCGTGAATTTTTATATACWATWAGAGAGAAAGARYTAAAGMGMGCTACWAATATTTTAGGGATTRAAGRTTTACGTATGATGGGATATCGTGATAAAAYTCTTGAATTTGAAGAGCCTGGAAAATTAAGAAGCTTGATTCAAAACTGTATTGAAGAATTGGATCCTTCTGTAGTTATTTCTTTCTATCCTGGGTATGCAGTTCATCCGGATCACGATGCAACAGGGGAAGCAGTAGTAGAGGCCTTAGCTAATATTTCGGAAAGTAAACGACCAGCCTTTTATGCTGTAGCTTTTTCGAAAAATCATGAAGACGAAATAGGACCTCCAGATTTTAAAAATGAAGTGAAAAAATATGTTCCGAAAAAATTGGAAGCATTACGAGCACATGCATCACAATTTACAACTAAAGTGGATGAGCTGGAAAGGGAGTATGAAGACGGTATTTCAGGCACAGTTGAGTGGTTAGAAAGAGAACCGTTTTGGATATATTCATTCAAAGATAAAAATATGTGATGCTACATCTGAAGGTGATGAATATGTATTTTGAATATAAGAATCGAAAGATTTTTTACAATATAGAAGGATCGGGTCCTGTCATATTGTTTTTACACGGTCTTGGAGGAAATTCGAATAATTGGTTATATCAAAGAAAATACTTCAAGAAGACATGGACCGTAATCTCACTCGATTTACCTGGGCATGGGAAATCCGAAGGGATGGAAATTAGTTTTAAAGAATATTCAAATGTTTTATATGAGTTATGTAATCATTTAAAGCTAAAATCAGTAACAATTTGTGGTCTTTCAAAAGGCGCTAGAGTGGGTATCGATTTTGCTATTCAATATCCACGTTTTGTTTCTAGCTTAATTGTTGTAAATGCATTTCCCTATTTAGAACCGGCAGATCGTAAAGAACGACTTGAAGTATATGATTTACTTAGCTTGCAGGATAAAGGGAAAACTTGGGCTGATACGTTATTGAGAGCAATGGGAGTAGAAGATAATGATGCAATTGTCCGAGGATTTCATCAATCCCTACAAACGATTCATCCGAAGCATATTCAAAGGCTATTCGCTGAATTAGTTGATTACGATCAAAGACCATACCTCTAACATTGCATGTCCTGCATTAATAATACGAGGAGAGAATGATTATTTTGTTCCGGAAAAGTATGTGAGAGAATTTGAAAAACACCTGAGAAACGTGACTTTCGTTGAGTTGAAAAATAGTGGGCACTTACCTTATTTAGAACAGCCTACTAGCTTTAATGTGACGGTAGAGGCATTTTTAAATCATGCGCTTGATTAATACCATTTTTGCAGTGAATACTGTTATTAATGAGTTCAGGACACCAGCTTGGAGAGGAGGGAACTAAATGGAATGGCAACCGAATCGTGAAGATAAGATACCAGTTTATAAACAAATTGCTGATTACATTGAAAGAGGCATTTCTACCGGTGAATTCCCTTCTGATAGAAAATTACCTTCCGAGCGTATGTTAGCACAGAATTTACAAGTGAACCGAAGTACGGTCGTAGCTGCTTATGAGGAATTGAAATCACTTGGGGTAGTAGAACGGAAAAAAGGAAGCGGCACTCGTGTGAATACAGATATATGGGGTGTGTCACATAAACGAATACCGAACTGGGGTAGGTACGTTGAGGATGGATCGTTCTTACCTAATGTACCACTTGTTCAACAAATTCGAACGGAAACACAAAAAGATGATTTAATCAATTTAGCGAGTGGTGAATTGTCATCAGATTTAATTCCGAGTGATAGATTTCGAACAATTTTGTCGGAGAAAACATTTATGGGAAATCTCGGTTATGACCATCCGCTTGGAAATGAAATGTTGCGAAAAACCATTGCGGCACATGTCGAGCAATATAAACAAATAGAAGCAGATTCAAGCTCTATTCTTATTACATCTGGAGCTCAGCAAGCACTTAATCTTATCGTTCAATGTTTGTTAAAGCCTGGAGATGCGATTGCAATTGAGGATCCCTCCTATTGTTATTCACTTCCGATGTTTAAATCAGCAGGTTTAAAAATATTCCGTTTACCAGTTGATCAGCATGGTATGAATCCAGATGACTTAATCGTTTTGCACAAAAAGCATCGCATTCGTATGGTGTTTTTAAATCCGGATTATCAAAATCCAACTGGAACGGTACTCTCATTGGCAAGACGTAAAAAGGTTTTAGAACTATCTTCTGAATTTGGTATACCGATTGTAGAAGATGATCCGTATAGTTTGACTTCTTTTAATGGAGAAGTGAATCCAACATTGAAATCGATGGATCAAAATGGGAATGTTCTTTATGTGAGCTCATTATCAAAAATTGTTGCATCAGGATTACGTATTGGTTGGGTAATTGGCCCCACGCGCGTAATTGAGAGATTGGCAGATGCGAAGCAGCAAGTTGATTTCGGTCATAGTGTATTTACACAGTGGGTAGCGAACCAATTTTTAGAATCTGAGGATTTTCATAAGCATATTACGTTGCGTCCCAGGAAGCGTCCTAGGTTCGAAAAGTGAATATGTCCGATTTACTTTTGGCAGAGCGAATGTAGAACAAATTCAACTTGGAGTTACAAGGTTTGCGGAAACATTAAATGAGATTTCATAATAGTGAAGCGTAATATGGAAATGAGGGAAAGAAATGAAGTACGTGACGCTTTTACTTCAAGTAGGCGTGCTATATGTGTTTAGCTTAGCTGGTACGTGGATTCAAGGAGTATTCCATCTGTCGATGCCAGGAAGTTTAATAGGGATGTTAATATTGTTTCTACTCCTTTCTACTCGTATTTTTCCATTAAAGTGGTTTGAGGTAGGGGCAGAAAAGTTAATAGTATTTTTACCGTTATTTCTAATTCCTTCGACAACAGGATTAATGGAATATGGATCTTTTCTTTTAAGTAAGGGGAGTGTTATATTCCTTTTAGTAGTTGCAAGTACGGTAGTAACATTGATTGTTTCAGGGTATGTAAGTCAATTATTAGTAACATCAAAAAAATAAAATCGACAAGGTGCACGATTCAAATGGTCTTAATTATTATTACTGTAGTAATTTATTTATTGGCGACAAAGTTATATAAAAAATTTACGTTTCCATTTACGTTACCGGTATTAACAGTTACAGCAATTATGATTTGCTTATTTTTGATATTTGGTATTTCTCATCATGAGTATAAGGAAAATGGGGGAGACATTCTTTCAGGTTTTTTGAGTCCTGCAATTGTAGCGTTAGCCATACCTCTATTTAAAGAGCGAAAGATACTTATGAAAAACTTTTTAGCGATACTAATCGGCGTAGTGATAGGTATAGTGGCTTTAACGAGTATGAATGTAGTGATTGGTGGAATTTTAAATATAGATAAGGAACTTATATTAACAACTTTACCACAATTAGCGACAATGCCTATTGCCATTTCATTAGCGGATCAAATTGGTGGCATTCCATCTATGACTTCTAGTTTTGTAGTTGTTGCAGGAATAACAGGTGCTATTATCGGACCGACAGTGCTTAAGTTTTTCCGTATAACAAGTACGATTGGAAAAGGAGTGGGGATGGGC
>NZ_JBFTMA010000455.1:0-3613 GCF_056396725.1 Bacillus sp. 05T31 | reverse complement strand
CTTTAATTCTTCTGAATAGGTATTAAATGTCGATCCTTTTTTAGTCATGAAAAATCCCCTCCAAGTAATAGTGTAACATCCATGTGTGTACATGGTCTTTTTTACACTGTCTACCTAAAGGGGATAATATCATTGAATAATTCAAGCGGTCTTTTCGTTAGTTTGCTTTATAAAATTGTTGGATAGCTTCGTCGATGTAAACCCAGCCTTTCCAACCTAAGTGCATATGATCTTTTAAGAAGTACTTATCATATTCATGATTTGAGAARTCRGCAATTGGATAGCCAGCTTTCTTAATTTGCTCATGAACTTTATTGTAATATAATTCGCGTTTTTCTTTCGGGAAGCCAGCGTAATCATACCAAGGACCTTTTACAGGAACAGAAATGAAGAGCGGTTTTGCACCAGATTGTTTTAATAAATCAAGTACAATTTGTAAATCTTCATACTCTGGTGATTGGTCATAAGCATCATTTTTTAAGTARCCTTCACGTTGTTTTAATTTCTTCTTAATTTTGCTATTGAAGTAATCATCTTCRATRCCATATTCGTTAGAGCTTGATTCTACTGCACCTGTTTGATCAGCATGYTTACGAGCTTCGTCCCAATCCATTTGTTTCAACGATGGATCGAGTTTTTCTTTATGCGGCTTAATATCAAACATAACTGTAAATAAATCTTTACGATCTAGAATGTTACGATAAATATAAGCGAAAGGTTTAGCAGCAAGTGCTTTTACTTTATACTTTGTATCATCGTAGGCGATACCTTCAAGCGAAATTTTTAATAAAGTTTCTTTYTTAACRATCTCAAAGTTTAATAAGCGTTTTGCAATTTGYTTTTTCATTTCAGGTTTTAAATCATCGTTGAAAATGAAGTGRTAACCTTGTTGTTTTGAAAAGTTAGGTGCAAAGTGTGTCTCATCAATACCTTGTGGTACAAACCATTGCGGAGAAAGAACGAATACCATTTTCTTATCTTTCAATTGATCCATTGTAGATGCGAAGTTTAATACATGTACAAGGTCTTGTGTTCCGCCGCGTCCAAGTAGGAATGGTGTGAATCCTTCAGGTTTTACTTTGAAATAATTCGATGGATGGAAAGCATCCATACGTGCGAATTCCGATGAACCGTACATCGGAAGATATTTTGGATTTGCTAACATTTTTTGCTGTAAAATCATACTTTGAATCTTTTCTTCTTTTAAAGAAGTTGCAGCTTGTTCTACTTTCTCATCACTTAAAAGTGGAAGTAGGAAGCGCGTTGGAATAAGTAAGAATACAGCAAAAAGGGCCAATGCTAAAAGCATCGGACCAAATTTTACTTTGTTCATCGGATTTCTTCCAACTTTTTAATAACCATATTTGGTGTAGCCCACTCATCGCGGTCAAAATCAGAAATAGAAACTTCAATATCTAAACGCTCTTGGAATTCTACTAATAAAGATACTACAGCGAAAGAATCAAGAATACCTTCTTCAAATAATTGAACATCTAAGTTTTCTTTCACAATATCGTTTTCACATACTTCTTCTAAAATATCTAATACTTGCTCTTTGAATTCTGCCATTTTTAAAATCTCCTTTATATCCGAATATATTATATGTGCAACTTCTTAATAGAATAAGAAGGGTGCATTAAAAGTATCTGTTAAGATGTCCAGAGAAGATCAGGAAACCGAAACATACAACGTGGAACGTAATTACAATCGCAAGGACATGTGTAAATTTATTATTTGGCCAAAACTTATGCTTCTTGTTTTTTCGTTCGAAAATATCGAATAAGATAAACAAGGCAGCGTGATAAAGACCATAAATAATGTATTGATACACATGCTCACCAGTAATATGCCATATTCCCATGATGAAAAAGTTTAAAAATGCACCGATATACGAAATTGTGTAACGGTTTTTAATTAACTTTTTCTTCGTTGCGAAAAAGACGAAACGCATGTAAATAAAGTCACGGAACCAGAATGATAAACTCATGTGCCAGCGATTCCAGAAGTCTTTAATGTTACGACTAAGGAATGGCTTATTAAAGTTTTCGGGAGTTTTAATTCCCATCATGTAACTTACACCAATTACAAATGAGCTATAACCAGCAAAGTCAAAGAATAAATATAAGCTATAGCTATACATGTAAATCATATTTGATAGGATTGTATCTTGCTGAGCGAATGCCGGATCCATAAAATATTGCTTTATTAAGTAAGCAATAATAAATTTATACAAGAAACCTTGGAAAATACGGTTTAGCCCTGTATGTAGTAAATTTTGATATTCTTCTGCACTAGGTGGCTTTTGAATATCTTTTTGGAATCTGCGGTAACGATCGATAGGTCCCGTTGAGATAGCCGGGAAGAATAAAACGAATTCCCAAAAATTAAAGAAGGAAAGCTCTTTAATTAAATTATCACGAACTTCAAATACCATTTGTACTGCTCTAAATGTTACATAGGACATTCCTAAAAATACGACAAACTTTAGCTCAGGTACAAATGGTGCGATTTTTGCCAAAATAAGTGGCAAAATCGATAAAATAACAGCTATACAAAACGTGAATGTACTATTATTTTGTTTTCTTAAAATTAAATAGCCTTTAATAAGGGCATATTGCCAAATAATAAATGCGGCTAACATGATTGCTTGCTTTGGTTTATCAGAGAAGATAATAACAAGCATTAATAATGTTAAAAMGGCATTATATTTRCGCAACATTTTACCTYTTAAYCCAGCTATGATAGTAGGTATYAATAAAATSCCCACTATAGCGAAAAAATAAAATGATCCATATGCGGTCATGCTGTARCCTCACTTTATAATGTTTTGCAATCCTTCATTCCATATGGTGTTATGAATAATGGATTGGCACATGAATTTTCTTGGAATTATATAGTTTAGTAATCGCTCATTGTATTTTTGGGGTTGCAGATGCTAATAAATGCTTTTTCTATAATCGCATATGCCGGAGCAATTTGTTCCTCTGAAGCCCCATGCATAACTTGTAACGCTAATCCATTAATTGAAGCCAATAAAGCCCTTGAAAATGCTTCTAAATCTGTGATTTCTACATTGGAAGTTTGAGCATATTCTTGAATTAGATCTATCAATTGGTTCTGTAGAACTCGAACTTCTTCCATAATTTTCGGTGACCAAGCTGCTGCTGCTAATAAAGTAAAATACACCTTTCTCCATTCAGAACATTTGAATTGGTGATGTACTACAAATATAAGATTTTTCAATTTCTCTGAAAAATCTTGTGTATTTGAGAGCTCCTTCTGAATTTCTTTAATTTGTTTTTGCATGACATAAGAGGTAGCGTTAACTAATAAACCCTCTTTTGTTGGAAAATAATAGTGAATTAAACTTAAAGTAATTCCCGCTTTTGTAGCAATATCCCGTAATGTAATAGCGGTTGTACCTTTTTCAGCTAAGCATTCAAACGTAGCCATTAGTATTTGATCTCGAGTAGCTGTTTTTTTTGGACTAGACATTGTATTTCACCATCTTATTTTTTATTTGGTCAACCGACCAATTAATACAAATCTATACTAACTTATTAGATCATTTTTTACAATACTGAGTACCATCCCATATCAACCAATCTAAGGT
>NZ_JBFTMA010000454.1:0-3617 GCF_056396725.1 Bacillus sp. 05T31 | reverse complement strand
CCTTATGTAAGTGATTGTAATACACCTACTTACTTTAGTCAAGTAACTTCTCAAAAAGAAAAATATCTCGGATTAAAAATAACAAAGAAATATATTTCCTCATTCGAAATGATAAATTCAAAAACACATAAGTGAAATCCCTTGTATAATACAACTAGAGAGAGAAATTCATCTATAGAGAGGATTTATTAATGAGTACTTTAGAAAAGATTCAAACCTTTATCATTCTTGCAGCTGTTATATTCGGGGTTATATTAGGACAATTTAATATGATACATATGCATTCAGAAAAATTTATTGTCCCCTTCTTATTTTTAATGCTTTACGGATTATTCCTCAGCATCCCATTAAATGATATAAAAAATGGCTTCCGTAACTTAAAATTCGCTGGAACAAGCCTAGGTATTAACTTTATATGGACACCTTTTCTTGCTTGGGGATTAGGCGCATTATTTCTTTCAGATCACCCAGCACTTTGGGTCGGCTTTATTATGTTAATGGTTACTCCGTGTACAGACTGGTATTTAATTTTCACAGAGATYGCAAAAGGTAACGTCGCATTATCTACATCAATTCTACCRGTAAATTTAATTTTACAAGTAYTACTGCTKCCAATTTATTTATTTTTATTTGCTGGTGTCATGAAAACTGTAGCGGTTTCTGTTTTAGTAGAAAGTATTGTTATCGTAATCGTCTTACCATTTTTACTTGCGCACGCTACAAAATTCATTATGCATAAAATGAAAAAAGTTGAAACACTTGAGAATAAACTCATTCCATTTTTCAGCTCTGCTCAAATTGTATTTTTAAGTTTAGCAATAGTAGCGATGTTTGCCTCACAAGGTAAGTACTTATTACAAAATATGAATGTTGTTTTATTGTTACTTATACCAGTATTACTGTTCTTCATAATTAACTTTATACTAGGACAGTTTGTAGGACGTATGATGCATTTATCCTATGAAGACACTGTAAGCCTAAGCTTAACGACATTAGCGAGAAACTCGCCTGTTGCACTCGCAATTGCTGTGACTGCTTTTCCAGACGAGCCTCTTATCGCGCTTGCATTAGTGATTGGACCGTTAATAGAACTACCAGTACTAGCGTGTGTGTCACAAGTGTTGTTATTTATTAGGGGAAAATAACAAGTTGTAGAAGCTTAAAACATTATAAAAAGACCCTGTTTGAAAAGAGGCCACTGAAAAACTTACGTTTTTCAATTTACAAATCAAATGTAAAACAAGAAAGGCAACTTTTCGTTCAAAATTGAACGGAAAGTTGCCTTTCTTTCTATATTTTTATTATTTTTTTCTTTTAATAGGGTCATAATTCGTTTTAAGTTAACAGCGAATATAGTCATCGCTCCTTGCATTTGCATAGAAGATGCCACATCATACCCGTGTCTATGCTTAAGTTCACTATTTTTCGCTTCAATTTTATAACGCTCTGTCCCTTTTTCTTTAATTTCGGTGATTTCTGATTGAAACGTGCTTTTGTATGCGTCGCATCAACAATAATAGATTTACTAGTAATTAAGTCTTTTTCAAGCGCGATTTCCACCGTTTTCTGGATGAGCATGTCAGTAATCCAATATCCTTTAAGCGAAGCTTACGGAATTTTGTTAATGAACTTGGGTCAATTACCATATCTTCTGGTGCCATATCTAAGAAATATTTAAAGGACATATCATATTTTGAGCGTTCTACAACATCTACATCTGATAAATCAAAAATAGATTTTAATAATAAATATTTGAACATACGAACAGGTGACACTGCATTGCGACCGTTATCGAGGCAATATTTATCTTGTAGTTCTTCTAAAACAAAAGAAAAGTCTACCAGTTCATTAAATTGACGAAGCATATTATCCTTTGGTACAACGATATCGTAGATCGCCATAAATGGACTAAGGTTAAGAGATTGTTGATTCGAAATCATCCGAGACACTACCTAGAATTAGTACAATCATTATACATGAAAAAAGTGAAAGCTTCCTCGATTTCATCGAGGAAGCTTTCACTTTTTAAACTATAAAGACTTTTTCAGTGGCCTCTGTTTTGATTAACCTTTTTTTCAAAACACGCTCTTTTCTATGATTATTTATCAAAGTTATTAGTATCAATTTGAATAAACTTCATTTAAAAGCAAAAACAATGTTCAAATAAAAGTACGTCTAAATTGAACATACCATACAGCCACAATTTGCTGTTTTCTAAGCTCGAAGTTTACCTCTCTAATAAGTGGAAATAATAGAACTATAAAACATTGGATGGAGGATTTATAGTGACGAATAATGAGAATTACAGTGGAATATTACCCCATAATACCGAATCTTATTGGACGAGCAGTATTCACTTACCAGAATACCCTTCCTTAGAAAATGACATGCAGGTCGATGTTATTATTGTAGGAGGAGGAATTACTGGCATTACTTCTGCCTATCTTTTAGTAAATGAAGGTCTAAAAGTCGCTGTTATAGAGGCAGACAAGTTATTAAATGGAACGACTGGACATACGACAGCTAAAATTACGGCTCAACATGACATGATTTATGACGAGCTTATCAGATATACTGGAAAAACTACCGCAAGATTGTATTATGAATCAAACATCGATGCTTTAAAATTCATTCAAGCCACAATTAATAAACATCACATTGATTGCGATTTCACTCAACAAGATGCTTATTTGTATGCCACAACAGAAGAATATGCATTTAAGTTAGAAAAAGAAGCAGAAGCTTATAAAGAGCTTCGTATTGAAGGCGAACTTGTAAACAAACTTCCTATTGATTTAAAAATACATAATGCACTTGTTATGAGAAATCAAGCACAATTCCATCCCCTTAAGTATTTAGCTCATCTTTCAAATATAATTACAGAAAAAGATGGATACATCTTTGAAAATACCACAGCAGTAAATATTAAAACAGGCGAACAACCTGTGGTTCTAACCCGTGAAGGAGCTCAGATTACAGGAAAGTATATTCTCTCCTGCTCCCATTTCCCTTTTTATGAAGGTGCAGGACTATACTCTACAAGAATGCATGCAGACCGATCCTATATAATTGCTGCTAAGACAAAAACAGATTATCCAGGTGGTATGTATATTAGTGTAGATGAACCGACACGCTCTCTCCGTTCTACAACAATTAATGGAGAAAAATTTATTCTTATCTCTGGAGAAAGTCATAAAACGGGACAAGGCGGAGAAACACTAAAACATTATGAAGCCTTGGAAATATTCGGGCAACAAGTTTTTGGGCTTGAAAATATTACATACCGTTGGTCAGCTCAAGATTTAATTACACTAGATAAAATTCCTTATATCGGTGAAATTACATCTGATCAGAAAAATATATTAATTGCTACTGGATACAGAAAATGGGGTATGACAAACGGAACCGCAGCGGCGCTTTTATTTCGAGATATTATATGTAGAGAAAAGAACAAATACCGAGAATTGTATACCCCTTCTCGTTTTCACATGAATCCAAGTTTAAAGAACTTCTTAGTAGAAAATGCAAATGTTGTTGGCCATTTAATTAAAGGAAAGTTAGAAGTTCCTCAAAAGTGCATCCATGATTTATCTAACGATGAAGGAGCTGTCGTTGAC
>NZ_JBFTMA010000453.1:0-5354 GCF_056396725.1 Bacillus sp. 05T31 | reverse complement strand
CTATTTATACCGTGTAGTTGTATATTGTTACATCCTACAGATTTTAAAGAGGTAATAATTTCGTCTCTAAAATAACATGCTTCCTCGATAGAAAAGTCACTCCTATTCCAACAATCCATAATAATCATACTTCGTCATAATTTCAAAACCACATTGTGTATATAGTTTTAAAGCATTGTTATTTTTCGTTTCGACGTCTAGTTCAATTGTTGAAACTCCTTCTGTAATAAGTGTATGTACCATATAACTAAGAATATCTTTACCATATCCTTTACCTTGATAAGAAGGATGAACTGCAAATCCTGATAGTGTAGTAGATTGCTCTTGCTCAGTAACTGTAATCGTTCCTATCACTTTTTCATCGATAAGAGCACTGTAAACTTGATGGGAAGATGAATTCATCATCTTTTGTAACCATGTGGATGTATTTGCTGCCGAATCTCCAAAAGCTTCACTAGCGATTTCTATAAGATCAGGAAGTAATTCAGAAGATGCAACGGTAAGATTAATATTATTTTTCATTGTTTTTTGTGCTTCGTTTGTTTTGAACTCCATACCGTATTCACTGTATAAATAAGGAAAGTTCATTTGTCTTGCAAATGATTTCCCTGAAATAGAGTCACCATTAATTATAAGAAGGGCTTCATCTGCCTCTCTTTTTTGTATTTCTTTCATTGCGGTTTGTAAAAGAGTAGTGCCTATATGTTGTTTCCTATAGTTCGGATGAACAAACCCTATTAACTCCAGTTTTGTTGGTCTCTCAAAGTCATACATACTTAATGCACCGATTAATTGAGTATCATCATAAAATAGAAAATCATTTACCACTTCTATATTACGGGCAGTTAAAAAGTTTATATGTAAATCTGACGAGTAATCAATTTGATCGTGTTGTCCGCAAATATGAGATAAATCTTTCATTTGCTGAATTTCGTTTGCTGTTAAAGATTTCTTTTGTTCAATATTCATTTCATAATCCCTCTCATTCGTATTTAAAAATAGGATGGATGACTTAGCCACTTGTCTAACTCCACACTGCCCTGAACAGATAATAACCGGTACAAATATCGATAGGGATGTCTACATTCTTCAAGACGAGGAATGGGCATAATGGTTTCGTAACCTTGTTTAAAAGCATGAGCCGCTTTTTCTGTAAGTACATATTCTAATCCAATAAAATCAAACTCTCGTGGAGCAATTGCATAAGCTTCTGTATCTACTAAACCAGTAATAGATTGATCATCTGATAAAAACTGGGTAGGATCCATATCAATTAAAACGAGTGTAGATTCCTTCGGTGACGGCAAGGAAGAGAGCTGTGACTCAAAAGTATGAAATGCGTTTTGGATGCTCGCGTTATCGGAATAGAACCTATTTACAAGATCTTTACTGACTTTTAATATGTGAGACTTAAATTCTTCTAGTGGAATGTGGAAAGTATTTGATGGGTTTCCTATAAAYTCTGCTTGAAACGAATGAATTTCTGCTAGTCCTTTTCCAAGGTTGAATAAAATAGAATCAGGTTGTCCGAGAAAGGATTGCAGCGTACTTCCTGTTAGTTTTTCGACAACAACATACTCTCGTCCATTTAAAACATGTTTTTGCAAAATAGTCGGGATGGGCAAGGTAGTATGCTTTTTCAATAATACGTGTATTGTTTCTAAATGATGTACATGCCTTGGATCAATTCCAAAAAGGTTTTTACATCCCCACCAAAAATCATTGTTGGGGTAGAATAGATTACTTAATAGTTTTAAATTAATTAATATGATTAACTATTAATTATATTAGATAGGAGAGAATATTATGGCAAATGTACTCGTAATAAATTTCCCTGGAGAAGGTCATATAAATCCGACTTTAGCTATTGTAAGTGAGTTAATTCGGCGAGGGGAAACAGTTGTTTCGTATTGTATTGAAGATTATAGAAAGAAGATTGAAGCAACAGGTGCAGAATTCCGAGTGTTTGAGAATTTCCTCTCTCAAATTAATATTATGGAACGAGTAAATGAAGGTGGGGGTCCTTTGACGATGCTATCTCATATGATTGAAGCATCAGAGCTTATTGTTACTCAAATTGTAGAAGAAACAAAAGGGGAAAAGTACGATTACTTGATATACGATAATCATTTTCCAGTAGGACGTATTATAGCGAATGTTTTAAAATTACCTAGCGTTTCTTCTTGTACAACGTTTGCTTTTAATCAGTACATTACTTTTAATGATGAACAAGAATCGAGACAAGTAGATGAAACTAATCCATTATATCAATCTTGTTTAGCGGGAATGGAAAAATGGAATAGGCAGTATGGAATGAAATGTATTAATATGTATGATATTATGAATCATCCTGGTGATATTACTATTGTATATACTTCAAAGGAATATCAGCCGCGTTCAGATGTATTCGATGAATCGTATAAGTTTGTCGGTCCATCAATTGCTACTCGAAAAGAAGTAGATAGCTTTCCTATGGAAGATTTAAAAGATAAACAATTGATTTTCATTTCTATGGGAACAGTTTTTAATGAACAACCTGAGTTATATGAAAAATGTTTTGAAGCGTTTAAAGATGTAGAAGCGACAGTCGTATTAGTTGTTGGTAAGAAGATAAATATAAGTCAATTTGAAAACATTCCGAATAACTTTAAGTTGTATAATTATGTGCCGCAATTAGAAGTATTACAGTACGCTGATGTATTCGTGACACACGGTGGTATGAATAGTTCGAGTGAAGCACTATATTACGGTGTCCCGTTAGTTGTAATTCCGGTAACAGGAGATCAGCCTTTAGTTGCGAAACGAGTGAGTGAAGTAGGAGCTGGAATAAGGCTTAATCGTAAAGAATTAACTTCTGAATTGTTACGTGAGACTGTAAAGAAAGTAATGTATGATGTAACGTTTAAGGAAAATAGTCGTAAAGTTGGAGAGTCACTTCGAAATGCTGGTGGGTATAATAGAGCAGTTGATGAAATATTTAAAATGAAAGTGAATTCATACTTAAAACTTAAATAAATGTTTGGAGCACACTTACTGAAATACGTAAGTGTGTTTTTGTAAATAAATTACATAAAAAATCACTATAAAGGTGAAACTTTTGTGTATATAAACTGATATCTTTGAATTAGTAGTAAAATTACGTTAAAATAATACTAAGAAAATATATAAGTTTTGGGGGTAATGAATGAAAAAATTATTCGAATACGTATTATTAACAATTGGATCCATTATTGTAGCGGGCTCACTAGAACTTATTTTAGCGCCTAATGGCCTAGTAGACGGTGGGGTAACTGCGATTGCTATTATGGCCAATAAAGTTGCAGGATTACCGCTTTACGGAGTGTTTTTAGGACTTAATATTCCTATTTTGTTATTTACTGCAAAAGTAATGGGTAAGAAGTTCTTTATCCGTACGTCTTATGCAAATGTTGTTACAACACTTGGATTGATTTATTTAAAACCATTTCCAGCAATTACGACTTCAGAATTATTAATTGTACTTTATGGAGGAGTTCTATTTGGTGTTGGTGTTGGGATTGTTGTAAAAATGGGTGGAGCAATTGATGGGTCAGAAATGTTAGCTGTTTGGATGAACAAGCATTTTAAAGTACCAATTAGTACATTTTTACTTGCTGTAAATGCGGTTATTTTTGTA
Organism: Bacillus sp. 05T31; assembly: GCF_056396725.1. Taxonomy (NCBI): domain Bacteria; kingdom Bacillati; phylum Bacillota; class Bacilli; order Caryophanales; family Bacillaceae; genus Bacillus; species Bacillus sp. 05T31. The sequence continues at coordinate 1,699 of NZ_JBFTMA010000453.1, read as the reverse complement.
TTTGTTGCTATTTTATTTTCAATTGAGCAAGCGATGTTTTCATTAGCAATTTTCTATATTGTTACGAAAATGATTGATTTCATATTAGATGGTATTAATCAAGGAAAGAGCGTTATGATTATTTCTGGGAAAAATAAAGAAATAGGCGATTTGCTTATGAAAGAATTGCAATTATCCGTTACGTATCTACATGGAGAAGGTGGTTTTTTAGGAGAGCACAAGAAAATCATTTATTGTATTACAAACCGTTTCATTTATCCAAAAATGAAAGATCTCGTTCTCTCTGTAGATCCAAGTGCTATAATTGAAGCTTCCTATTCAACAGAAACAACTGGTGTTAAGCGTCCAGGAAGGACAGCGAGATCAGGGCAAGTATCAGAAAAATAGTGAATGAAAATAACTCCACGTAAGTATAACTTGCGTGAAGTTATTTTTAGTTAGGGAACCAGGCTCTTTTCAGTAATTTGACAACAGTTTCGATACAATCTTCTGGAATACTGCCAAAACCGAGTAATACATACGACGCCTCCCTTAAATTATGAACAGAATCGTATGTTGAGAGAGGGTACAACTTAATGCGTTGTTTTGCAGCAGTATGAATAAGTTCTTGTTCGTTCATACCATTATGAACATGAAGTACGATATGCAGTCCAGACTGTTCGCCAAGTATTTGAACACGAGATCCCATTTCATTTTTGATAGATTTAACTAGTAATGTGTGCTTTCTTTTATATAACGTACGACTACGGTTCAAATGGCGCTCCCAATCACCATTGTGAATAAAGGTTGCAAAAGCGAGTTGCTGTATTGTGGAAACAGTTTGTTTAAACTTACCTTCAAGCTCTGTATAGATTTTTAATAGRTGAGTTGGTAAAACRATATACCCCATTCGYAAAGAAGGTAAGAAGGATTTCGAGAAAGTTCCCATATAAATAACGCGTTCMTTTGAATCYAGTCCTTGTAAAGAGGGAATAGGTTTTCCTACATAACGAAATTCTCCGTCATAATCATCTTCAATAATATATCCTCCGCAATCATTGGCCCATCTTAATAATTCGAGCCTTCTAGATAATGGCATAATCATTCCAAGAGGAAATTGGTGTGATGGAGTGACGTATGCTACATTGGAACGTGATTCACGTAAAGCTGAAATACGAATCCCTTTATCGTCTAATGAAATAGGGTGAACAGGAAGACCAGAACTTTGAATCATGGCAGTTATACGGTGAAATCCAGGGTTTTCGATTCCATATTCTTTTTTTGAACCAAGCAGTTGAAGTAGTAGCCAAAGAAGAGGCTGCGTACCGGCTCCGATAATAATTTGATCAGGTGAAGAATGTACCCCGCGGGCATGGTATAAATATTTTGAAATATGCTCTCGTAAAACGAACTCACCTTGAGGATCTTCTCTAGCAAATAATTCATTTTCATACTGGAATAAAGTTTCTTGTAATGCTCTTTTCCAGTTTGTAATTGGAAAAGCTTTTTGATCAATCAGCCCTTGGCTACAATCATAGTCATATTGTTCTTTTTTTATATTGTTAGCGCTGTTTGACACAACTTGTTGTTTATTTTGAATGACATCAATATCAACTTCTGCAACAAAAATCCCACGTTTCGGTTTACTTTCTACATAACCTTCAGCTAGTAATTGTTGATAAGCAGATTCAACAGTAATACGGCTAACATTAAGTTGTAC
>NZ_JBFTMA010000452.1:0-3628 GCF_056396725.1 Bacillus sp. 05T31 | reverse complement strand
TGTAAAGAATCATCTTGTTTGTATATTTTTAGTGTTCCATAAGCGGGATGCTCAAAAGTTCCAGTGTAGTCATCTAATGCATGAGAAGGGATAGTCCCTTTTATTGGTTCGGGAAGTGATGTAGTTGCCTCTTTCATCATTTCTTTCATTTTTTCACTATCTTCTACAGCATGTTCATGCCAGTCGATATATTCTAGTCCGAGAAGTTCATCGTAAATATGCTTTGTAATATAAGTAGGAAGTAAAGTTTGTCCAGAATTTGTTAGTACGATAATACCGATATTTTCGTTGGGCATAAATGACGCAAGTGCAGAAAACCCATCAATATTACCGCCGTGATGAATCATTTTATAACCGCGGTAAGCACTAATAAACCAACCGAGTCCATAGCTATTTAATGGTGATTCACTCGTTGATAACATTGGCTGATCYGGRATTGGAGTRTGYGGTGTATACATGTCTTGGAGTAGTTCAGTAGAAATYAAATCATGATTTTCTGTTTTTCCTTCGTTTAAATGAAGCAAAACCCATTTTGCCATATCTTCAATGGTAGAGTTAATACATCCAGCCGCTCCAACTGTATCAATATTTCGGAATGGAATTTCTTTCATTTCACCATTATCTTCAATGTAAGGTAAAGCATAATCATCTGTAGTTTGTGAATCTGTAACAGAGAAGTTTGTATGCCTCATATTTAAAGGTTCTAAAATATGTTCTGTAGCGTATTGCTCCCACGTTTGATTCGTAATATTTTCCACAATATAACTAATTGTCGCATACATTAAGTTGTTATAAAGAAATGCTGTGCGGAACGGAGCATCAAGTGATAAATGTTTTATTTTTTCTACTATATCTTTTCGAGTTAAAGAAGAGCTGTACCAAAGAGCATCATGACGACTTACCCCAGTACGATGAGAAGCTAAATCTCGTCCTGTAACTTGCGAGTTAGCGAGCATATCGGATAAAGAGAAGTTAGGTACGTAAGTTTGGACAGGAGTATCCCAATTAAACTTTTTTTGCTGTGCTAATAAGCTTAATGAAAGCGTACCGAATGCTTTCGTCGCAGAACCGATTGCGAATCGTGTCTGCGGAGTAACAGCCTCTTTTTTCTCTATGTTACGATAGCCGAAACCTTCTGAAATAATTACCTCACCATCTTTTATAACAGCTACAGCCGCTCCAGGAACGTGTAAATCCTTCATCATCTTCTCAACCTTATATTGTAACGTACTTAAAACAGGAGTTTTGATTTTAGACATGCTTCCAACCTCCAAATATAATTTTTATGTTCCGCACTATACTTTCTGTAATAGAAAAGTGAAAACCTTTTTTAATATTGAAAGTTAATAATTTTGTAAGAAATATTGAAAGAATTTTTATTAATTTGGATTATTAAATTCGCTGTTTTTCATGTTATGATAAATCTCATATAAGATTGAAAGAAGGTTTTCTTACATATGAAACATGCTGAATATGAATACTTAAATTTATGCCGTCATGTAATGGAGCACGGTACGAAGAAAGAAGATCGTACAGGGACAGGTACTGTATCTGTATTTGGATATCAAATGCGTTTCGATCTAAGTAAAGGGTTTCCTTTATTAACGACAAAGAGAGTGCCATTTCGCCTAGTAGCAAGTGAACTGCTTTGGTTTATGAAAGGTGATACAAATATTCGTTATTTATTGCAACATAATAATAATATTTGGAATGAATGGGCGTTTAAGAGCTGGGTAGAAAGCGATGAGTATACTGGCCCTGATATGACAGATTTCGGTCTTCGCTCACAACAAGATGAGGAATTTAAGAAGCAATACGATGAGCAAATGGAATTGTTTAAAAAGAACGTTTTAGAAGACGATGAATTCTCAAYGAAATTTGGATATTTAGGAGACGTATACGGAAAGCAGTGGCGTGCTTGGAAAACGACAGCTGGTGAGACACTTGATCAATTAAAAGATGTAATTGAAATGATTAAGAAAACGCCAGATTCACGCCGTCTAATTGTTTCTGCTTGGAATCCTGAAGATGTACCAAGTATGGCTTTACCGCCTTGTCATACGCTATTCCAGTTTTATGTAGCAGATGGAAAGCTTTCTTGTCAGTTATATCAGAGAAGCGGTGACATATTCCTTGGCATTCCATTTAACATTGCAAGCTATTCACTTTTAACACATTTAATWGCACATGAATGTGGTCTTGAAGTAGGAGARTTTGTTCATACAATTGGTGATGCACATATTTATACGAATCATTTTGAACAAGTCGAAAAGCAGTTGGCACGTGAACCACGCCCGTTCCCTAAACTTACATTAAATCCAGATGTGAAATCTGTGTTTGATTTTGAGATGGAAGATTTAACGATTGAAGGATATGATCCACACCCAGCGATTAAAGCACCGGTTGCAGTGTAATTGTAGAGGAGATGACAAAATGATTGTTTCATTTATGGTCGCAATGGACGAAAATAGAGTAATTGGTAAAGATAATAAATTACCTTGGCATATACCGAGTGAACTACAGTACGTGAAGAAAACGACGATGGGTCACCCACTTATAATGGGCAGAAAGAACTATGAAGCAATTGGTAGACCATTGCCTGGAAGACGTAATATTATTGTAACGCGTAACGGTGATTATCATGTTGAAGGTTGTGAAGTTGCTCATTCTGTGGAAGAAGTATTTGAGCTATGCAAAGATGAAGAAGAAATCTTTATTTTTGGAGGAGCGCAAATTTATGATTTATTCTTACCGTATGTGGAGAAGTTGTATATAACAAAGATTCATCATGCATTTGATGGAGATACATTCTTCCCGGAAATGGATATGACTGATTGGAAAGAAGTTTTTGTGGAGAAGGGCTTAACGGATGAAAAAAATCCGTACACGTACTATTATCATATTTATGAAAAGCAACAATAAAAAAGATTGATGTGAGCATTCACATCAATCTTTTTATTTGTATTATCAGATGTATCTTTATAGATGGGATTCGATAGTGCTATAATGAGAGTTAGCATGTATAGAATGCTATAAATCGTTAGAAGTACGCCATGTAATAAAAGGAGGAGAATCAGTTGAGAAAAATATGGGGGATTCTTTTTCTTTGCTTAACATTCATGTTAGTTGGATGTGGTAAAGAAGAAAAACCACAAGAAGCGTTTGATACATATGYAAAAGCATGGAATAARMAAAAATTTGCWGATATGTAYGATCAATTATCAGAAAATGCAAAAAAARATATTTCWAARAAAGAKTTYACWGAGAAATATGAAAAAATTTATKCWGGTATWGAAGTGAAAGACTTAAAGGTAGAAACAGGGGAAGTAAAAGAAGATAAAAAAGATGAAGGCCCTGTTCCTTTTAAAGTAAGCATGGATACAGTTGGTGGTAAAATCACTTTTGGTCATGAAGCAAAAATGGTGAAAGAAAAAGATGGAGATAAAGAATCTTGGAAAATAGATTGGACACCTGATTTCATTTTCCCTGGCATGACAAAAGATAGTAAAGTGCGTATGCAAACAACACAACCAAAACGTGGTGAAATATACGATCGTAATGGAAAAGGTCTTGCGACGAATGGGAAAGCTTCTGAGATTGGAATTGTTCCAGAAAAATTAGATGAAAC
>NZ_JBFTMA010000451.1:0-3641 GCF_056396725.1 Bacillus sp. 05T31 | reverse complement strand
CCTACGAAAAGGAAATGGCTTACATTCTGCGATTCTTTACAAATACTTATAATAAATCAAATATAATATAAATCTGTTAATAATAATATATGGATATCAAAAGAATAATCTGTATAAAAAGAGGATTCTATATACGAAAAAAGAATTTATATCATTTGTAATATGTTTAACACATTCCCCTTTTCATATAATTACAGCAATTAATTTTGCTATAATTAAAATATAAATCAAATATACGGAGGTCTCTCATGGAAGAAAAKCAAGATCATCCAACAATTCAAATGAAAAATAGTAGCATTGTTATCGTAAAAAATTCAGCGAGTATTATATTCGGTTTATTTTTTATTTTACTGTTCTTCGCGAAGCCTTTTCGTAAATCTAAATGTCCAGAATGCAAGAAACGTGAAAAGAAAAAAGCTGTGAAAGAACACTAAAAGGCCTTCCTTTACGGAAAGCCCTTTTTACATACTGATTGCCATTTCCTTCATTCTTCTTCATCCTCAAAAAAACCTACTATTTTTTCTTCCAATATTCTCTGTATCTCTTTCAACCTGTACTATGATTATATATGGTTCTTGATCTAAATACCGAGAATGATACTTCCTCAAATCAATTACCGTCACTTTATCATTTTCATAAGTTTTCGAGTACGCCTTTATTTCTTCAATCGTACTTTTTAGGCTGTCTTTATTACTAATATAAATATCGTATATCTCAACAACAAAAAAAAGGATGGCATAAGCCATCCTTTTTTCTATAATAAACTATAAAATTATAGTTTGATTACGTTTTTAGCTTGAGGTCCACGGTTGCCATCTTCGATTTCGAAGCTAACTTTTTGGCCTTCTTCTAAAGATTTGAAACCATCAGTTTCGATTGCAGAGAAATGTACGAATACATCGTTTTCGCCTGGAACTTCGATGAAACCGAAGCCTTTTTCGTTGTTAAACCATTTTACTTGTCCTGTAACTGTCATAATTATTTCCTCCTAMGAAAATACATTTTATTTAGTCTTCATGTATAAAAAAAGAATCCACACATTATCAAATTCGAAACATAAACTAGTTCTCACATACTTTTYCCCGTTTGTTTTCGGCAYTTGATAATATATGGATTGCTTAATTTAATTATTCAACTGGTATTATCATAACATACTTAAAATAGAATGTACAATCCTTTTTAAAAATAAAATTTCTAAATTTTATTTTTTCTTATAAAATATAACCACACCTATTCTAATAAGGAGGCGTGTATGACAGAAATAATCCCTAAAAAAACATTAAAGAGAATTGAAAAAGATATTGAAAATAACAACCTTGGAAAAGCAAGAGATAGATTACACGGATTAATCACTACTTATCCGAATGAATTAGCACTTAGGAAAAAACTCGGTGACATTTACTTTACATTACAATACCCAGAAATGGCTGGACGGTATTGGTATCTTGAAAAAGAGAAAACAGATGTTATGCACGCGGCATGTCTACAATTTGAAAAATCGATGGGAAACGACTCTTATCATATTGTACGTGCTTTAAAATTCAAAGGAGATCGTAACATTATTACAGGACTACACACCGAACGTCCCTTACAGCCATTGCAGAAAAAAGTGATAGAGGAACTAATTGATGATTATGAAGAAACATGGAAAGACAAACTATTTACATGGGGCTGTCTATCATTATTCGCATTCCTTCTTTTTACTGCTATCGTTGGTATATTCACTATATTKRATTGGATATTTTAAATAGAAGTAGATGCCTATAACAGGCACCTACTTCTATCATTATTTCGTAAACTGTTCTTCTTCTGTGGATCCTTTTAGAGCAGTCGTTGATGAAGTACCGCCTGTAATCACTTGTGCTACTTCATCAAAGTATCCTGTTCCTACTTCGCGTTGATGGCGCGTTGCAGAGTAACCGTATTTCTCTGCTGCGAACTCTGCTTGTTGTAATTCAGAGTACGCTGCCATGCCGCGCTCTTTATAACCACGCGCTAATTCAAACATGCCGTAATTTAATGAATGGAATCCAGCAAGCGTTACGAACTGGAATTTATAACCGTACGATGCAATTTCTTTTTGGAAGCTTGCAATCGTTTTTTCATCTAATTTTTGTTTCCAGTTAAAAGAAGGGGAACAGTTGTAAGCAAGTAGCTTCCCTGGATATTTCTTATGAATTGCGTCCGCAAAGCGTTTTGCATCTTCTAAATTTGGCTCCGACGTTTCACACCAAACGAGATCTGCATACGGCGCATACGCTAAACCACGTGCAATTGCTTGATCAAGACCTGCTTTCGTATGATAAAACCCTTCTGGCGTTCTTTCACCTGTAATAAACTCTTGATCAACTGGATCGATATCGCTCGTAATTAAATCTGCCGCATCTGCATCTGTTCTTGCGACGATAATTGTTGGTACACCCATTACATCCGCAGCAAGACGTGCCGAAATTAAATTACGCACCGCTGTTTGCGTCGGTAATAATACTTTTCCGCCTAAATGCCCGCATTTTTTCTCTGAAGATAATTGGTCTTCAAAGTGCACGCCAGATGCACCCGCTTCAATCATCCCTTTCATTAATTCAAATACGTTTAACTGTCCACCAAACCCAGCTTCAGCATCCGCCACAATTGGAACGAAATAATCCGTATCACCGCTACCTTCCATATGCTGAATTTGATCAGCACGTTGAAGTGTTTGGTTAATTCGTTTTACAACAGCTGGCACACTGTTCGCCGGGTATAAGCTTTGGTCAGGATACATATGTCCAGAAAGGTTCGCATCTGCCGCTACTTGCCAACCGCTTAAATAAATTGCTTTTAATCCAGCCTTCACTTGTTGCATCGCTTGGTTTCCTGTTAATGCCCCAAGTGCATTAATATAATCTTCTGTATGAAGTGATTTCCAAAGCTTCTCTGCACCGCAGCGCGCTAACGTATGTTCAATATCAATCGATCCGCGCAGACGAATTACATCTTCAGCTGTATATGGACGTGTKATCCCTTTCCAGCGCGTATCTAATTCCCAGCTTTCCTGCAATTTATCAATTCTTTCGTTTTTCATATGTTCCATCCCCTTTTCTTGTTTCTTATAAAATTTCATAACCCGGTAATGTTAAAAACGGCATGAACTCGTTATTACGAACAAGGTTTGTAAACAGTTTTGTAGCTTCTTCAAATCTCCCCTTATTAAATGCTTCCTTACCAATCTCTCTTTCTATTTTTGCTAGTTCTTCTTCTTTCAATTCTTCCATTAATTTAAAAGTAATATTACGGCCATCACTTAGCTTTCCACCCTCATGACGAATCCACTGCCATACTTGTGCTCTTGATATTTCCGCTGTTGCCGCATCTTCCATTAAGTTATAAATTGGAGCTGCTCCCCGCCCGCTTAACCAAGATGCAATATATTGAATACCGACGTTAATATTCGTGCGAAGACCACCTTCTGTAATCGTTCCCATCGGTACTTCTAATAAATCCTTTTCTGTTACACGTATTTCTTCACGCTTTCTAAAAATTTGATTTGGCGTTTTCATTATGTGATTAAATACTTCCATTGCAACCGGTACAAGTCCCGGGTGGGCAACCCAAGTCCCATCATGACCGTCTAAAGCTTCGCGCTCCTTATCAGCACGCAC
>NZ_JBFTMA010000450.1:0-3649 GCF_056396725.1 Bacillus sp. 05T31 | reverse complement strand
CCAGTGTCTTGATGATGATGCCATGTATAATGCTCTGGAGTTTTTCCTATTTTAAATAATTGAATTTCTTCATCCGTAAATTTTAAAGCCAATTCAGTCTTTTCATAATCTATTAGTTTAGGCTTTTGAAAAGATTTTAGTTTACTATAATCTAAATATGTATACTATATTTCTTGTTTTTTCATAATTTATTATAGTTTTATATACTGTTTTTTATTATGTAAATTTCAAATAAAGCTTGTATGCTTTTTGATGTATTCCGCGATATATGTCTGCCCGAACTCTCTAGCATTCTCATAGGCCTACCAAGTTCCAAATGAAGTCTTTGTATTTATAATCCTGGGATCCTTACCTCTCATTTCTTTCTTTACACTTTTTTCAACTTAAATAAAACGCTCTTAAAATTATCCGTTATCTTTCCCTCTATTTTCTATATTATATATATAAACCCTTTTTTGTAATTACAATGAATTTTTTCGGAACGGACCCAAAAAAACGACCTCTCAAATTCATCCGTAAACAACATTGTCATCTCAGGTAATGCATTTATACCTGATAGTTAAAAAGTCTCTTGAAAATAAAAACAGACCCCTTAGAACGTTTTTGTGTTTTTTAGGGGTCTGTTTTTACTAGAATTTCTATTCTTCTATGTCTTCTTTTACTTCTGCGGATAAAATGTCTTCAGCAAACTTCTTGTAGCCATTATATCCTTTCTTTGCAGCCTTTTTCTTTATTGCTTCTACTACCTTTTCATCAAGATATAGACTTAAATGCTGCTTTTTTTCTTTCGACTCCTCTTTTGATCTATTTTCAATTCTTTCTTTGAAAATTTCTAGATCGTTTTTTAAGTACAATCGTTCAGTAGATTTCCCTTTAGCAATCTCTTTAAAGGGCAATATCCCATCTTTAGCTGCATTATGAACGTAAGTCTTAGATTTATTTAGAAATTCAGCCGCTTCTTTTAATGTTAAAGAGTCTTTGTATAATTCCTCTAACCTTTTTACATCTTCTTGCTCAAAACGATATCCACCATCTGCTTTCCAGGTATCCAGATTGATAGGTTCGATGTGTTTATACTTAATTAAATAGCCTAATTGATTTTTTGTTAAACCTACCCTATCGCATACCTCTTCTAAAGATAAATAGTCCATTTCTCACCTCATCCGAAACTTTCATTCTAGCTGTTGTTTAAATTTTCTTAGTTGATACTTTGTTAAACCTGTTTCTTTTACTACATCTGTGATTGAGTACTCCTTATACTGCAGATACTTAAATGGATTTTCTATATAACGTTCTCGTACCTTATTAAATGTACTCTTTTTCGATAAAGAATTCAATTTCTCTCCTTTCTCTCGGATGGAATCGAAAATGGGACAACCTTTGCAATGTTTATAGTTTCTTTGTTTTGCCTGTTCTTGCTCATCTGTACAATTCACTGATAGGTTGTTCAGAGGGCAAATTGAACAATGGGTATCTTCTAAATTATAGATTTCATGTAAAATTTTCCGACGAAGATTAGTCAAAAAAATCTCCTCCTACCGCACTTGGATTGAAATGTACAAAAAAATAATTAAACATTTCCATTATAAATCATCTGAACAAAAACGTTAAATATTAAGGTAAAAATATATATTTAAACATTTCATTTTATACCACAATAAATAATGCATTTATTGTGGTATAATTAGAATCATAACAGTTTATATAAAATATATGTTTGTCTTTTCATTCTATTAAAGGATGTGTGTAGATTTGAATATTATAAATTATGAACATAACAATCAAATTGTAAAATCCAAATCGGATTTTTTTGATAGCAGTTATTTTGAAAAAATCATGGGCATGGGCATCCGAAACATTGATTATTCTAAATTAAGTGAAGAATCAATGGTTTACTTATTTTTACATGACGAACCTTCTTTAACGAAGAAAAGAAGTGAACGTACAAAAAAGATTTATCTGCATGATCTTTCTCATTTTCTACGCTACATAAAAGAAAAAACAGGAACCATTCAGGAGTTATCTCATAATGAGATGGAAATCTACTTCTATGAACTAAGTAAGAAGTATGCTGCCACTACATTACGTCGAAAGAAAACGGTAGTCCAGCAGTTTCTAAAATACGTTTATGATAACAATGGTCTCTCAGATGACTATAGTAGTCGTCTCAAAAAAGTATCTGTAAAAACAGAAGAGCTGGTCAATCGTGACCTCTTTCCTGAAGAAGTAAATGAAATACTAGATACACTGAAGAAAACAAATTTCTTTATGTATWCMTTGTTTTTCCTTCTTACGACTACTGGACTCCGGATTGAGGAAGTTGCAAACGCAAAATGGGCAGATCTTGTATTCCATTCCKCATTAAATGCTTATCTCTTGCGTGTAGTTGGGAAAGGAAATAAAGCCAGGGAAGTTCGTATTTTTGAAGATGTACTCGACGATATCTGTCGCCTTCGTCAATTGCGTAAACAAACAAGTGAATTGGACGCCTCTAGTACATCTGCTTTTCTACCTAAAGCCGATGGCTCTTACTATAGGGCCGACTACTTATCAAAATATGTAGCAGAAAAGATTGAAGAAACAAACTTACCATTTTTACGTTACCGAAAGGATAGAATTACCCCCCATACCTGCAGACACTTCTTTGCGAATCATTTGATGGGAAAAGGTGTCGAACTTAAGAAAATACGTGATTATTTAGGACACGAATCTATTATGACGACGGAACGCTATTTAAGGGAACGTACAAGACGTCAAAACTTGGCCACAATAGATATAGGAAATTCATTGTTTTAGTAAACATATATAATAGGAAGATTCTCGATTTGATGTATCGATTTCTTCCTATTTTTTTCGCGTATAGAATTATAAATGGCTTTCTATTATCACAACATCAAGACTAACTATTACAAATAAAAATAATTTATGACTTATTATAAGTCATAAGGATGCAATTTAACTTTTCTGTTTTACACTAACGTTATAAATCAGAAAGGAAATGTGATGATATGTCTCAACTAAGTAAGCGACTTGCTGAATTGCGAAAAAAACAAGGATACACCCAATCCGATATATCACATCGCCTAAATATTGCCCGCACTACTTATGCCAATTGGGAATATGGGAAAGCTGATCCTGATGCAGATTCGATAATGCGGATTGCAGAGCTACACAATATCTCCATTGATGAATTGTTTGGAAGAAATAATCCTCTAGAAAGTAAATTRGAATCCATTAAAGTAGCACTTGCAGATTTACCTGCTGAAAAACAACAAGAAGCGTTAGATATTCTTATCGATTATACATATGTCATTAAAAAACACTTTACCAAATGAAATTAACCAAATGCAAATAACACCTTATGTATTATACGGTAGTAAAGCGACCGTTTGTAGTAGTTGAAATTCTTAAATTTTATACTATAGTTATGATAAATTTTGGTGAATTATTAAAAAGACTAAGAAAATCTAGAGATCTTAAGCAAGAACAGCTAGCTGAACAATTGAATTTAACTCGAAGCCAGATTAAAAATTGGGAAACCAATCGATACGAGCCTGATATTAGTACACTAATTCTGGTTCTGGTGCAAAAACTTTGAAGTATATGAAAAATGTCTATCAAACTTGGACATACTGATACTAGTACTCTA
>NZ_JBFTMA010000449.1:0-4080 GCF_056396725.1 Bacillus sp. 05T31 | reverse complement strand
ATGCTATTACTTCTACTTATTTTAGTTTCTATGATATATGGCTTAATAATAAAAAAATTAATTCGGCATAATTCTAGATCATCCCATTCTATTGCAAATGAAAGTATATTATTTATATTTAGTCATATTTTTATTGCACTTATCTTCTTTTTTATTATGTCTATTTAGGTTGTTAAACGAGTACTAAGTAAGATATACCTTTCTTCAATTTTCAGCAAATAATTACGGAGAAATGTTAAAAGATATATCACGCCGAAAATATAGTTTTTTCGGCGTGATAAAGAAAGAGATATAACCATTATAAGCCTCATTTTAGGTACTGGGCTTAGAAATAGAATGTTTAGAAAGAATGCAATTTGAATAGTATCAAATCACCTATGTTTATTTGTAGCTTTAAAATAAATTTTAATCCAAAATGAGTTATAAACATTGATGTTACAATACAAAAAACCACGTATTTTGAAAATAGATTGATCAAAATACGTGGTTTGAGGAGTGGAATTTGAAATATATATAAAAGATTGATTACAGTATAAATTAAATGCATTCTACTAATTCTTTAACCCTAACTTCCTTAATATATGTACTTCAACTCCAACCATGACTTATAATTTACACCGACATCTTGTCCATGACCTGCTCTGAGTTTCTTATATATTGGTGTTGTTCGTTTCCGTTTATACTAGAAACATCTTAACTATGTTTCTAGTAAGAATTTTTGCACCAGAACCATCTCCTTTATAACCTTATGTTTCCTCTGCATTATTGAACCTTATTTAAGACTTATAATATTATTAGTAGTTTGTACAATATCAAATTCAAAATCAATAGTTTTAAACCAATTTTGTTCATAATCAAAGAAAACATAATTTAATGCTTGAGGGCTTGCCACGCTCCTATAAACAATTCCATGTACTCCATGATATTTTGCACATTGTGCCAGAAAATTAGGGAATATATATTCTTGTCCATTCCGAGTTGTTTTTTCAAAGCTACAATATTGGACTAATTGAGATTGAGAATTTGACAGATCTAAAAATTTCACCGGTATTGAAAGTTGCCATTCAATAATGTCATATCTTAAATTAGGATTATCTGAAGCTATTTCACTTAGAGCCACTTCTTTAACATCACAAGTATRTAACTCTCCTTGACCAGAAATATTATATCTACCTTGTCCCGATACACCATAAGGCGCTTTAAACATTTCTAAATCAGTATATGGTAACTTTCTCTCATTAGCATCTCGATCCCTTGCACGGAATAAGGTCAATTTTTCAACAGTAATTAAGTTCGTATTAATTTCATCGAATATTCTTCTTCCACTGCATGTTCTAAACCAAGCATCGGGAATTGAGCAAGGTGTCTATAAAGACTAAAAACATCCTTTGTGCTAAGACTTGTTACAATATCTGTAATTGCTAATACTCTTGGTATTTCACGGACAGGTATGGATTCAGTATTTTCTTTACTTTCGAGAATATATTCCAATTTCTCACTATCGTCATTAAAGCTTTGACATAAATGATAAGTATCCTTCGGTATTTTACCGAATATGTATTTAGTCTCTTTTTCCTTATTTTCTAAAGACATTGCATTAACAACTGAATCTGTTAGAACCCAATTAGAGCTTATTTTTGACACYGCATCCATCGCCGATTTATACCCACTTAAATCTATTCTTGACAMTGCATCCATTGCTGATTTATATCCACTTAAATCTACTCTTGACACTTCATCCATTGCCGATTTATATCCACTTAAATCTATTTTTGACACTKCATCCATTGTTGTTAAACCATTAATATTATTACTTATTACGGATTCATCTATTAAATTATTCTTTTGGTTTTCAAGTATTAGAGCGTTCTCAACGGAATCTTCTATCTTCTTCATATCCATAATCAAATTTCCCCTTATTTTGATTTGTTACGTCTAATCATTTTCTTCTTAAATAAATAATTATACTAAGCTTGATAATTACATTTCCGATATCATGTTTAATATCTCCCCCCTATCATTTTCTTCCAATGAAATGTTTTTGTTATACCATTTATTTATTTTTCCTTTGTAATACTTTTCGACCTTGTAATCTGGAATCCAAATTTCATGATCATAGATTTTACTCATTACAATTTCTAGAACATTCTCATGTTCTCTCGGTTTCAATCTAGGGTTATGAACCTTAATCTTCTCTATATAAGCTTCTCTCAGCCAAGTTGATATAGTTTCACGCTGTTTTTGCTTTAGGTGAGACCATTTCTTATTTGTTTGCAGTAGTTGCAGCTCCTGATATGATTCTTTATTGACCTTCACTCCCCAATTGCATTTTTTCTTATTTGAACCAAAGACGCAGCAGAATTCGAGTCGAATCACAGCATACGTCTTACCAATTTGACGAATTGAACCTTATGAAAACTCATCCTAGTATTAATGCTGATAAAGACCAATTAGAATATCCAATCAATAAAAAAAGGACTAGATGATTAATCCTAGCCCTTTTTATTATACATTAAATTAGTGTATCAACCACCGTGATCTCCAATTGAAAGACCTTGAATCACCTCGTAAGATTGTGGAGTCTTCGCTGTATTCGTTACACCTATAGTCAAGGTTATAGCGGTGACAATTCCCAATAAACTGAATACTATTTTTTTCATTTTAAAGCTCCTTCCTCAAAAGACTTTCGTTTCGCTTGCAACCCTAAATGGAAATACTTACTCGCCGCATGATGATTCTTTTCATCATAAAATTTTGTTCCCAGCGTCTCATAAGACTCCTGAACATCTTCATACAATCCTTCTCTTTCGAAGTAATCAATTCCTGCTAGCACTACTGTTTCGAGTATTTGAGTAGGTGAAGCATTGTTTAGCTCTTGTAAAATGAGATATCGATGTATGAACTCTTCTTGATTTAGTTTCTTACTAATATTTAAACCGTTCTCAATGAGTTCTGCTGCGACATCTCGCTCGTCCAGTTTGTAATGTTCCAATGCCTTTGCATACATGGCTTTGTAATGGTTTGGAGACTTTTCAATGACTTCAGATAAATAACGAATCGCTAAAGATGATAGGTTTTGCTTAGAATACATCCAACCCAAATTATGGCGCACCATAATAATAAACTTATCTTCTCCGACTTTTTGGAACTTGTCCATTGCAGCCGCAAAATGTTCCTCTGCTAATGACCATTCTTTTAAGTTTATACAAGCTAACCCCAACAAGTTCTCACAAAAGCCGACATTACGCTCATAATCAGCATGGGCTAAAAACATTTCTTTTGCCTTTGTTGTGTACTGAAAAGAGACCAGTGAATCACAAATATCAAAATGGAATGCACCTAACTTATAATAAAATTCAGCTTTCTCAACGTCATCATTGATAAGCTCTAATAATTTTTCGGCTTGATCGTATAATAATAAGTCCTGATCTTCTATGTTTTGAATTTTATCATCAATTTCTTCTTTTAAACGATGCGCATTACTTATGCGCCGTGCACGAATTTCCACATACCAATCATTTAATAAGCCCAGAATCTGTTCGTTTCCTTTGATTGCTATATTCATAATCTACCCCCTCAATACCAATTATCATATATTCTTTTAATAATATAATAACAGAATTTGTAATTTAATAGGTGTATTTTCAAATATATATCAACAAAATTCAGAAAATTAAAACTATTATTTTCAGAACTATAGTAAAACAAAATCTCAAAATGAAATGAGATTCTTGTTCTGCGGTCCAATACTCTTCTATAAACCTAGCACACTAATAATCTGATATGCTTTGTAATTCACAATATGAAAGTACATCTCTAATCCCCTTCTTTCTGAACAAAGAGTCTTTCCGCGTTTTTTAGACAGGTACTAAAATACGATAGATTGAGGTACATCTAATACTTCTGGTAACTATATTATAAGAGATTAGAAATTTGTAAATAATAAAAAAAGAAGAGCGTGATTATTACCTTCTATCTTAGAAAAATTAAATTAAAAAATGAATGCTAGCGAATTAGAAAAGAAAGCTAAAACAGGAAGCTCGTATTTTGATAGAGAAGATCTACATAAATATATACAAG
>NZ_JBFTMA010000448.1:0-3654 GCF_056396725.1 Bacillus sp. 05T31 | reverse complement strand
GACCAGAGTTACCGATACAAGTCGTACAGCCGTAACCAACTGTTTGGAAACCTAATTGATCTAAATAAGTTGTTAAACCAGACTTATCTAAGTACTCTGTAACAACTTTAGATCCTGGTGCTAACGATGTTTTTACGTAACCAGGTACTTTAAGTCCTTTTTCAATTGCTTTCTTCGCAACTAACCCTGCTCCAATTAACACGTACGGATTTGACGTATTTGTACAGCTTGTAATTGCAGCGATTGCAATTCCACCTGTTTTCATCGTTACTTCTTGATCTTTCAATGTAACTTTCACTTCTTTATCAAACTCTTGCTCATTGAATCCAAGTCCTTGTGTTCCAACTGGTGCTACAACAGCTTTATGGAACTCCTCTTTCATATCTGAAAGCGGGATTAAATCTTGCGGACGTTTCGGTCCAGAAAGGTTAGATTCGATTGTATTTAAATCAATTTCAACAAGATCAGTATAGATTGGATCTTTACTATCTGCTGTATAGAATAAACCGTTTGCTTTACAATATTCTTCAACAACGCGAATTTGCTCTTCATCTCTACCTGTTAAACGTAAGTATTCTAATGAAATATCGTCGATTGGGAAGAATCCACAAGTTGCACCGTATTCTGGTGCCATATTTGAAATTGTTGCACGGTCAGCTAAAGGCATGCTCTTTAGTCCACTACCGAAGAACTCAACAAATTTACCAACTACACCTTTTTGACGTAACACTTGTGTTACTTTTAATGCAACATCAGTTGCTGTTGTACCACTTGGAAGTGTACCAGTTAATTTCACACCGATTACTTCAGGTACTGGGAAATATGAAGGCTGTCCAAGCATTCCTGCTTCCGCTTCAATACCACCAACGCCCCATCCAAGAACACCGATACCATTAATCATTGTTGTATGTGAGTCAGTTCCAACTAATGAATCTGGGTATGCAACTAAGTCACCTTCAGCATTTTTCACCGCATGAACAACCGGTGCTAAATATTCAAGATTTACTTGGTGTACAATACCTGTTGCTGGTGGAACTGCACGGTAGTTATCAAATGATTTCTGTGCCCAGCTTAAAAATTTATAACGTTCTTCATTACGTTTAAACTCTAAGTCCATGTTGAATGCAAGCGAGTCTGCCGTACCCGCTCTATCAACCTGTACAGAGTGATCAATTACAAGGTCTACAGTAATTTCAGGATTAATTTTGTCAGGATCCCCACCCATGTCTGCCATTGCTTTACGAAGCGAAGCCAAATCTACAACAGCWGGAACACCTGTGAAGTCTTGTAAGATTACGCGAGATGGTTTAAACGGAACATCGATATCTTGAACATCTTTCGTTCCCCATTTTGCTAAATTTGTAACGTGTTCTTCTGTAATTACGCGTCCGTCTACTTGACGAAGTACAGATTCAAGTAAAACTTTCACGGAATATGGTAATTGAGATACGTTGCCAACCCCTGCGTTTTCAAGCGCTTTCAATTGATAATAATGATACGTCTTTCCATCTAGTTCAAAAGTTGCACGTGATTGAAATGGATTATGTTTGACCATTATGTTTCCCCCCTGTTAAACGTGACTAATTTGTCTGAATATAAAATGTAGACAAACTTTTCAATACCTTACGATAATATCTTATTACAACTTTCTAAATAAGTAAATAATAAGAAACTTATGGATTATAATAAGTTTTCTTTATATTTCTAAATTTGAATAGTGTCCATGCTCCTTATAAATACTATTATTGTAAAGTAAAGTACTCTTTCAGCGTTTTACTTTACGTTCATATATGCTATGAACAACTCATGATTCATCTATAAAAAACATTGTAGAGGTGAGAAGAAATGGGTAAAAGAAAAGCAAATCATACTATTTCAGGAATGAATGCTGCATCCGCCCAAGGGCAAGGAACTGGTTATAACGAAGAGTTCGCAAATGAACCTTTAACTCCAGCACAACGACAAAATAATAAGAAACGAAAAAAGAATCAGTAACAAAAAATCCCAAAAGGTACACCTTTTGGGATTTTTTCTAATGCTTATAACTTAATAATTCCGAAACCTTTACAAATCGATATCCCTGCTTTTTAAGCTCAGGTAAAATTTTCGCTAATGCCGCCACTGTTTGACTACGATCATTTCCTCCATCGTGCAACAGTACAATATCTCCGCTTTTAGCATTTTTCACAACATGATTTACAATAGATTCAGTACCTGGGTTGGCCCAATCACGCGGGTCTTGATGCCATGACCATAGAACAATTTGATACCCAGCTTCTTTCGCTGTTGTAAATACAGCGTCATTAATATATCCACCTGGTGGACGGAACAATAAAGGTTCTTTCACCCATTTTTCAAAATATTTCTTTCCATCTAAAATATCACTTTTTAATTTATCATCTGAGGAATTGTTCGCATACAAATGATTCATCGTATGATTTCCAATTTCATGTCCCTCTTTCAACACTCGCTTTACTAAGTACGGATTACGCTGAACTCTAAAGCCAATCATAAAGAAGGTTGCTTCTGCTTTATATTGACGTAATAAATCTAATACTTGCGGCGTATAAGTTGGATCCGGTCCATCATCAAATGTAATTGCAATAATCTTTTCATTATTCGGCACTTCCCACGTTACATAACCAGTTGGTTCTAATTCTTTCCTTAACAACATTTTCGCTTCCACTTTGTCCACTTGAAATATATGTACTGCACATATAAAAGAAAATATCGATAAAATAATTTTTCGTTTCATCATAATATCACTAAAAGTAATGAGGTTGTTGAATTCTCAACAACCTTCCATTACTTTTCTAATTGATCTACGTTCTGCATAATATTTTGGAGATTACTTTCATATTGCTCAAGTTGTGGACGCTGCGTTTCTGATGCTACTTCAAGTGCATTTTGAATCTGTTCGTACGCCTCTTGAACTTCTTGGCGTAACTCTTTTAAGTCATGGCCGTAATTCGGGTCATTTTTCACAATATTATTGAATATATTTTCCGCTTGAACAACCCCTTGCTGCGCGGCCTGAAAAGCCTGTTGCTTATCTTTATGATATGGCATAACACTTTCCCCTTCCTATATGAGTTAGTCCTACTTATCTTTACCCATTTCTCAAAAAACATTCTCGTATAAATTCGCAAACTTCTCTCATTCTAAATAGGGAGAGGAGGTGTAAAATACAATGGGTAAAAACAATAATCAATCTAATCGTCAAAACGAGAAAAAAGGGCAATCTTCTGGACAGCCCGAACCTTTAAGTGGATCTCAYAAAGTTAAAAATCGTAATCATTCACGTCAAAAAAATCATGCRCATCATGATATGTAAAGCAAAAGCATTCACACACACTGTATCTTTCACATAAAATGTTTATATTTTTCTATTTGTTCTTCACCTCTATTTCATTCATGCATAACATAGTATGAATTGAGATTTTACGGAGGGTGTCTTTCATGGGCAAGAAAAAGAAGGATTGTCTTTTTCATGTTGATGGTTTCGAAGAATGGATGGATCAATTTTGTTCTGATTCTTGTAGTAACTTTAGTTTTCCAAATCAAATTCATATTGACCTTTGTGAAACAGAACAAGAATACATTTTGGAAACAGATGTACCAAATGCAACTGCACAAAATGTACTCATTAAAAAG
>NZ_JBFTMA010000447.1:0-3664 GCF_056396725.1 Bacillus sp. 05T31 | reverse complement strand
GGATGAGAAATATGTCATTATTTACACTGTTTCGTCCGAAAGAAATTGCTGAAGGAACATACAATATATGGCCAATAAGTATAGGCTTAACTGCTGGAGCGCTTTGTATCTTCATAGTAGCAATTGTAGTGTTTAGGAAGAGGGATTTGCCGTTGTAAAGTAGAAAGTCCACTGAAAAAGTGGGCTTTTTTCGTTTGTAAATTTGAACCGATATGTTTATTGTGTAGCACCCTAAAAAGGATATTTATCTTTTAATTTACAAAAACATTCAAAAAAGTGAACCTTTTTATAGGCCCGTCCGTCTAATACGTGTAAAGTTAAATTTGAAGTGAGGACGAAACAGGAGGACCAATTGTGAAAGTAATTCCTTTATATAAGATGATTGTAAAAGAAGAAACGGATGTTTCTTTAGCAAAAAAGGGTAATCATGAGGCTTTTATGACACTTATACATACAGAAAAAGTAAAGATGTATCGCATTGCGAAGGCGATGTTACGTGATGAGACGAATATAGAGGATGCGATGCAAGCAACAATTTTAAAAGCTTATGAAAATATAAAAAAACTGAAAAAAGAAGAGTTTTTTCAAACTTGGCTCATTAGAATTTTAATAAATGAGTGTAACAATATAATTCGCTCTTATAAAAAAGTAATTGTAATTGAGGATCATGATAGTAATATGGTGGCGTTTGATCGATATGAAGATGTTGATCTTTGTAATGCTATTCAGTCTTTAACGGAAGAACTAAGAGCGGTAACTGTACTTTATTATTATGAAGATATGAATCAAGAAAGTATTGCAACGCTTTTAGAAATTCCAAAAGGCACGGTTAAATCAAGATTGTCACGTGCAAGGGAACAATTAGAAGAGCGATTAAAGATGGAGTAGGGGGTGGTTAAAATGGATAAAGAAAAATCATTTGATGAAAAATTAAAAAAGAGAATAGAAAAGGATAATACCGTATTGCCACAGGCACTAAACGAAAAAATTAATGATACACTTCATAATCTTCCTGTAAAAAGAAAGAGTTATAGAGTACATATGATGTTTATTAGTGCAGCTGTTCTAACGCTGTCAATTGTATCTATGTCTGAGTTTTCTATACAGAGCTTTGCACAAAATGGAGGGATGTTTAATTACGTAAAGAAGGATGCGTTTTCTGATTATGAGAATGAAGAAGAAATAAAGTCGAACGTCAATTATCCAGATAAGGAAAAGATTCATCAAAAGATGCTTGATTCAATTGAACATTTCCAAAATGTTTCAGGGCAATTCGAAGAATATTCTAGCTCTACAAGAATTGCTACAACATATAAATATGCGATTGATACGGAGAAACAAAGTGGTATTTCATCTAAAGAAGACAAGCTATCGAAAAAAAGCACGATGATTTATACCGAGGAAGGAAAAAAAGAGTTTAATGATAAGAATAATACGTATAAAGAGACGAGATGGAGTCCAAAAGAAAGAAATAATGAACTATTAAAATTAAGTCCTACGGAAAGGTTATTGAGAAAATCAGGTGAGAAGAAACGGTATGATGACGAATATGTGGGATTCGCTAAGTACAGTATTCAATCAGAATTTGCTGATCTATTAATTCGATATAAAGATTGGAGTTATAAAGAAACGAAGTATCTTGGACTCGATTGCTACAAAATAGAAGGAGTAATAAACATAGAAATGCCTGTAAGTACATCTGAAGATTTGAGTGGGAAATTTGAAATGGTTGTAGAGAAAAATACGGGGATTATGTTGAAGTTCCTTAGTTTCCATGAAGGTATGATTCAATATTCGATTACGACTGAATGGATACAAATAAACAAAGGATTGAAAGAGAATGTATTTCAAAAGGATAGCACTAATTATGAAAAATTGAAAAACATATTAGATGAATAGAAAACGGAGGGAACTATATGGAGAATACCTCTCCTTCAAGAGAAAAGAAAAATAAACGAAAATATAAAAAGACAACGATAATAAGTGTATTGTTAGGAGTATTACTATTTGGCGGAGTTGGGTATGGTGCCTATGTATATATGCAAACTTCTAATCTCGTACAAAAATCTAATTTGAACTTATCGCGTGGTGAAAAATCAAATTTACGTGAGAAAGCTGTAAAGCCAATTACACACAACGTTTCAATGTTAATTATGGGGATTGATGAAAATCAAGAACGGCAAAAGGGCTATAATGGTGCATTTCATACGGATGCATTATTGTTAGCTACGTTTAATAAAGAAGATAAGACAGTGAAATTAACCAGTATACCACGAGATACATATACATATGTTCCAATCGAAAAGAAAAAAGATAAAATAACACACGCATATGGAAGTGGTTTCGTTAAAAATGGAAAAGATGGAGGGCCACAAGCTTCTGTTGAGGCAGTAGAAAAGTTACTGCAAGTACCGGTAGATTATTTTGTAAAATTTAATTTTGGGTCATTTATTAAAATTGTTGATGGGCTCGATGGTGTTGAGGTAGATGTCCCGGTTGAATTTACTGAACAAAATAGTAAAGATGAACCTGATACGATTCACTTGAAAAAAGGGGTTCAAAAATTAACGGGAGAAGAAGCACTTGCTTTGGCGAGAACTCGTCATATTGATAGTGATGCAATGAGGGGGCAGCGCCAACAACTTGTTATTGAGGCGATTTTAAGTAAATTAAAAAGTGTAGGGTCTATTACAAAACTGGAGAAAATGGTTGAGGCCGTCGATGGTGATTTTAAAACAAATTTAGCATTGGATGATATTTTATCTTTTTATAAATATGGTTTAGATTGTTCAGTTGAGAAGATTCAACTGAACGGTGATGATTTATATTTACCAAATGGCCCAAATGGGAAGCGTGTATATTATTATAATCCTAATAAAAAAGACTTGCAAAATTTGAGTAATACACTCAGAACACATCTTGGATTAAGTGAGAAGCAAATTGAGGGAAATTAAAGCGGATGATATATCTGCTTTTTTTGTTTTTGTAGGAAAGAGATCTCTAGAATATACATTATTTATTAACGACAATCTACAGTCTATTTATTGGGAAGTATCATTAACACTATTAAATTAGTGTATATGTAACGATAAAAAACGATGTTAAAAAACTATATGGAATTTTTATGAATATTACTGTAAGAAAATAATTTTTTAATAATTTTCAATAATAACACTTTACAAATTTTTAAAAATTAGTAGAATAAGAAGTAGTAAGAATCGTCTGATAAGTATATAAAGAAAAACAGAATTATCAGAAAATTCTTAAATAGCTATCGTTTAGAATTAGGGAGGGTACAAAAATGAAAAAGAAAAAAATGAAAAAACTAACAGCAGTTGTAGTACCGGTTTTAGCAATGAGCATGGCATTAACAGCATGTTCTACATCAGGYGGAGATAAAAAGACAAGCACAAACTCAAGTGGAGATAGCAAGTCAGAGGGAAAATTAGCGGCAAAACAAGTGTTGAATCGAACAGTAAACCAAGAGATTCCAACGATGGATTCTTCTAAATCAACAGATACAGTATCTTCACAAATGCTAGGAAATACGATGGAAGGATTATATCGTCTTGATAAAGATAATAAGCCTATGCCAGCTGCAGCAGAATCTAGCACGAAAAGTGAAGATGGTAAAAAATATACATTTAAACTACGTAAAGATGCA
>NZ_JBFTMA010000446.1:0-3668 GCF_056396725.1 Bacillus sp. 05T31 | reverse complement strand
GCATTATATGCTTCGTACATATGATACTGCCTCAAATGAAAATTGGAGGGAATTGTAATGGCAAAAGATTTTTACTCAGCAATTGAAGACAGAAGATCTATTTACGCGATTAGTAAAGAGCAAGTAGTTTCTGATGAAAGAATTCAAGAAGTGATTTATCATGCTGTGAAACATACACCTTCGGCTTTTAATTCTCAAAGTGCAAGAGTTGTTGTATTACTAGGTGAACAACACGACAAATTATGGAATGTTACGAAAAATTGTGCCTGAAAATAATTTTGCACCTACTGAAGAGAAAATGAATGCATTTAAAAGTGGCTATGGAACAGTTTTGTATTTCGAAGATAGTAAAGTAGTAGAAAGTTTGCAAGAGAACTTTGCACTATATAAAGATAATTTTCCTACATGGTCTCAGCAATCTTCTGGAATGTTGCAATTTGCCATTTGGACAGCATTAGAGATTGAAGGTTTTGGTGCTACATTGCAGCATTATAATCCGTTGATTGATGAGGAAGTAAAAAAAGAATGGGATGTACCTGAAAACTGGAAGTTAACTGCGCAAATACCATTTGGTAAACCGGTAGTTTCGGCAGGAGATAAAGAATATCAGCCATTAGAAACTCGTGTGAAAATTTACAAATAAAATAAAAAATAAAAGGTGAACAGAGATATAATCTGTTCACCTTTTATAAGTAGTAAGGATTTTTTTGTAGGAATTTTTCATCTGATTTTTTAATTTGTTTTTACGTGTTTCAATAGTTGATACTTTTTGTAATGTTATAATTGAAACGAATTGAAAAAAAGCATAGTACAGTTCTATATTTTTATTTATAGGATCATCTATTATGTTTTTCATAAATATATCTCCTTTTTTTATCTCACTATTTGCGGGCAGTAAGGCTTCCATATCAAAATTCAATGACCGACCTGTAAAAGTTMGATTGGTTTCAGTGTGGGGTGAATAAAATTTRTATGGATTAAAATCCTACTTTATATATGATAATAYAAATATCCTGRAAATTCCATRGATAGTGAAAAATAGATAGTGGAATGTGTATTTTCGTCAAATTAGAACAGAATTTTTGGAGTTAAATCTTACAAATCGTCAAATCTTTTAAAAACGATGGATAATATCAAAAATAGTTTTCTGAAAATATTATACTATTGATAAAAAAAGCATTTTTTTGTCATGATAAGAGTATGCTTCATGGAAGGGACTTTACTAGAAAATACATTCTTTGCATTGTATTAGATTAATAGAGTTTTTTAAAGTGGATAGCAAAAGAAAAATATATATTAAGATAATGAATGGAATGTCGAATTTTCAATGAAATACATAAGAAATTTGAAAAAAGCATTGCAAAAACACACTGTTTAATGATAAAGTTCACATGAAGTTCACACTAAATTCACTTCAATCGTTTAAAATAAATGATGTGTGAAAAATAAAACTCTTGCTAAAAAATGGAACTGGATGAATATTTTACTTTGATAATATTGTAAAGTACTAAGTTTATAGTTTTCTCAAGAGGATAGTAGGGAAAGGAAGTAAAGACAACTTATGAAAAAAGTAATCGCAGGTTTAGCAGCAGCATCTGTAGTAGGTGTAGCAGTTCCTGGAATGGATTCTGCTCATGCACAAGTTTCAAATGATGCGCTAAAAGAAATTAATGGACAAACTCAAACTCAAACGACTGTAACTGAAACAAAAACGGTAGAAACAACTTCTGAATTAAAATACACAGTAACAGCTGATGTATTAAATGTACGTTCAGGTGCTGGTACAGGACATAACGTTATTTCTAAAGTGAAATCAGGTCAAGTACTTCAAGTAATTGGACAAGAAAACGGTTGGTTCAAAGTTAGTGTAAACGGTCAAACAGGTTATGTAAGTGGGGACTTCGTAACAACTGGTGGCAACAAAGGAACTACTACTACTGTTCAGCAAGGAACAGGTACTTACACAGTAAACGTTTCTTCATTAAACGTACGTACAGGCCCAAGTGCATCTCATACTGTTTTAGGTTCTGTAAATAAAGGAAAAACAGTTCAWGTTGTAGGTGAAGTTCAAGATTGGTTTAAAATTAACTTCAATGGTGGAACTGGATACGTAAGTAAAGACTTCGTAACAAAAGGTGGTTCAGCTGTATCTAACGAAACTCAGCAACCAACTACAAACAACAACAATACTACTACAGTTCAAACTGGTGGATCTTATGTTGTTAACACAGGTGCTTTAAAAGTACGTACAGGTCCAGCTACATATAACCCTGTAATTGGTGGGGTAACAAATGGTACAGTATTAAACGTTACTGGCGCTGAAAATGGTTGGTATAAAATTAACCATAATGGCCGCACTGGTTACGTAAGTGCAGACTTTGTTAAGTTTGTAAAAGGCGGAGTGAACAATGTAGTTACTGGTGGTAACCAAGGTACGAACCAAGGTACGAACCAAGGTACGAACCAAGTACAAAAACCAACAGCACCAACAGGTGGAGATACATCTTCAATCGCTGGATTCGCTAGATCTTTAAATGGTTCACCATACAGAACTGCTGGTACAACACCTGCTGGTTTTGACTGCAGTGGATTCATTCACTACGTATTAAATCAAACTGGTCATAAAGGCGCTCGTCAAACAGTTGCTGGATACTGGAGCTCTAAAACAAAGACTAACAGTCCACAACCAGGTGATTTAGTATACTTCCAAAATACTTATAAATCAGGTCCTTCTCACATGGGCGTTTACTTAGGTAATGGACAGTTCATCAGTGCAGAAACTGACGCAACTGGCGTACGCATTAGCTCTGTAAGCAACTCTTACTGGAGTAAGCACCTATTAGGTTACACAAAAGCATACTAAGAAAAAGTATTTTATATACTTTTCGTATAGAGAAAAGGCTTTCCAGGGAAACTTGGGAAGCCTTTTTCATAGTTGGATAAACTAACAGTATAGTAGTATTTATCCTGCTATTTGCGGGATAATAATCAGCGGGGGATGGACAAATCCCCGCTGATTAAAGTTTCACTTTATGTCAATTTTCCATGCAAAAACTTAGCATATAAATCATGAAAATAGTTTGGACGGAATAAGTTTGCTGCATGACCTGCTAATGGAATTTCTTTATATAAAACGTTCGGAAGAATGGACTTCAAATCAAAGAGACAAGATTTATAGAGATGATCATGTTCTCCCATCACCCATAATATAGGATGGGGAAGTGCTTTTAATTTAGATTTTAAGTCGAATTCTAAGCGGTGTCGTAATGACTCAGCAATAATGGACGAGTGTAATTGTAATCCGAAACGGTAATAAATATTTCGTGAAATAACAGCGAACGGATTTGCCCTTAGTATTCCACTTGGAAAAATAGTACTAGCATACTGAGAAAGCCAAGATGAATATTCATCACCACGTTTTTCCCAAAAATTCTGAAAAACATTATATAAACGGGAAGGGTTATTATAATGTCCACCAATATGACAAATACTCAATACTTTTTCTGGATGCATTTGTGCAAATGTCGTAGAGATATAACAGCCATAGCTTAGAGCACAAATATGAGCCTTTTTAATTCCCTCTTTTTCATACAAGTTCAATAATTGATCTACGAGGCGCTGTATTGAAAAGTCGATAGCTTCTCCTTTATCGTCGCCGTGACCTAATA
>NZ_JBFTMA010000445.1:0-5601 GCF_056396725.1 Bacillus sp. 05T31 | reverse complement strand
GGAGACAATATCGGAAAGAAATTATGATTTTACTAGTTTAGACGAACAGTTTGATGAACCTGAAAGAATTATAGATGAAGAAACAGGAGTTGTAGATACAAGAACAAAAATAGATAGGAAAATTCCACTTTTTGTACGGAAAAATTCATGGACTGATGTGTTTTCTGTTCTTTCAAATTCATGGATTAGTGTCGTTTTTTATGTAATTATTGCAGTGGTCATTCTATATGCTTTTTATAAATTAATGAGGAAAAAGGTAACGAAATCAGAAATAGAACAGGATAAACAATCGATAACAAAAGAAAATACGGATAGAACCGAAAAGAACAAGAAAGTGAAGCATCAGTTTGAACAGCCGTTACCTAAAGACACGATAAGGAAAACGTTAGTTGAATGGGAAAGAACTTTACCATTTCATGAACAGAGAAGGTCTTATGAAACGATACAACAATGGTTAAAACGAATATGTCGAACGAGAGATATTATTCCGATATATGAGTCTGCTCGTTATGGTGAAAAGACGTATACGGAGTTAGATGTTAAGAAGACTATGCGGTGGATAGATCGGGATGGAAAAGGGCGATATGAATAGTAGAATGTATTATATCAAAATAAAATGATGGCTGAGTTAATCTGAATATGAAAGTTATATAAGTAAATAAAATTAGCTGTAAATTAATTTTATTTACTTATATTTAATTGCATGTTAATGTATACTTAATTTTTTAATATCTCTACCAATGGAAAAAGAATATACAAGCTATATGGAACTCTTTGTAGAGTATTGCTTCTTTAATTGTTCATGAGTGTATCTTTGTTTTATTAATATAGAATGAAAAAAGGATACGTTAGAGCTAAACGATTAATGGGTAGCATGCTAATAAAAACTTATAATTTATTTTTAAGGGTGTGAAAATATAATGAAACCGGTATTGAAAAGCATACTTATTTCCTTTGCTTTTTCTGCAGTAGGGATGTGTTGGTTGCTGTTCATGTTATTTAGAGGGGGGGGAGACTGGTTATTGTCTTGGGTAGGTGTATTAATGGCATTTTTATCTTTATACACTTTAATAGATTTATATTGTAAGTATACATACGAAAAAACATTAAATAAATTGCTTATAAAATCAACAGTTACTACCTTTAGTTTTGGAGTATTAGGAATCACATTTGGTATAATACACGAGCTATTAACACCATGGAGTCTCAGTTTAATGGTTTGGTATTGGTTGCTAACTCTACTTTTATTTTTAACGACCATAATATTATTAGTTATTTTAGTATTTGTAAATCGTAAAGATCAAAATTTCCCCAGGGTATATAGATTACTTATACTTCTAAATTTACTTCTTACGTTAGGGCCAGTATTGTGGTCACTATTTCTTACTATTATTGGAAATGGCATGAACGCTAGTGCAGGATGGTAAAAGTGAATAAGGACTATTTGTTTAAAGAATAGAATGGAATAAAAAGTTGATATAGGGTTTTAAATATTTAAGAGAGCGTGTTTAGATAAAAATGAAAACACGTTCCTTTTTATTTTTATCTTAATAAGAACTCATTATATTTATAAGATAATCCAATAAGGATAAAATATATATTATTGGAACAAACATATATGCACCATTGACACGAACACAATTAATGAATCATCTTAAAAATAATAAAGACGAGGTGAAATGAAAACAAGGGCAGTTAAGTGACTGTCCTTATTTTATGTTCTCTTTTTAATTTCATACATAACTCTTTCTCAGCTTATCGTATCAAAATTTGAACGTAAGTATTTCGTAAGGAATGGATAAGAAAAAAGAGAGATTTATCATATAGGATTAAAGTATAACTTGAATCAATCCGATATTAATAGAGGAGAGGGAACCTTATGGAAAAATGTAATTCAATTAAGTTAGCAAGTTTGGCAGTTTTATTAGCATCCAATTGAAAAGTGGCTACCGGGTCTCATTCAAGGTAATGGGTATGATGGCAATCAAATTACGATACGTCAACTTTTGAATCATACGAGTGGTATAGCTGAATACTTAAAGTCAAAAGACGCTGATATTATGAATTCGAAAAAAACGTATACAGCAGAAGAAATAGTGAAAATAGGACTTTCTCTACCCCCAGATTTTTCGCCAGGTAAAGGATGGGCGTATTCAAACACAGGATACGTAATATTGGGAATGCTTATTGAAAAAATAAGTGGCAATAGTTATGCAGAAGAAATTGAAAAACGAATTATTGAACCTTTGGATCTGTCAAATACGTTTTTACCAGGGAATTCACCCGTTATTCCAGGAAAGGATCATGCTCGTGGGTATATGAAAATAGACGAAACAAGTGAATTGAAAGACATGACGTATTATAATCCAAGTCTAGCTAATTCAGCTGGAGATATGATTTCTAATGCGGACGATTTAAATAAATTCTTTTCATCTTTACTTGGAGGTAAGTTACTGAAGGAAAAGCAGCTAAAAGAAATGCTTACTACAGTTCCTACAGGGATCAAAGAACTTGGCCATGGATATGGTCTTGGAATCTATGAGACTAAGCTTCCAAACGGTGTTTCAGTTTGGGGGCATACAGGAGGGATTCCTGGATTTACCACTTTTGCTGGGGGAGCAATTGGAGGCAAACATACATTGGCTATTAGTATTAACTCTTTAGGTGCGATTGATATTAATACGCAGTTTAATAAAATGATGCAAATTGAATTTAATAAATAGATGAAAAGAAAGCGAATGGGATCCTGCTTTAAAGGACAGTATTAGCATTCATGGTATGGCAGCAATCAAGTATATGTAGAACATAAATACGGATACAAGTGTAATTCAATCTTATAGTTTAGTATAAAAAAGGATGTCGGTTACAAGACATCCTTTTTATTGAGGATCAAAGAGGTATGTTTATAAATTTTGAAAATTGTTATTTTTGTAATCATTCCATATAATAAAGGGTATAGGGGATATACAGGGGAGTTATGAATGGAGAATACTTTAGTTAGTTAATTATTTTTGTTTTAATAAATAAAAGTAAATTGATGTGGAGTGAAATACATTGGGACAAAATCAGTTTAGATGGAGTAACACACAATTACGAGAACATGTTGAAGTAATAGATGGCACAAGAAGCCCACACATATTATTMAAGAATGCAACATATTTAAATTCYTATWTGCGYGAGTGGRTGCAAGCAAATATTTGGRTMTATGATGACCGMATTRTATAYGTAGGAGAAAAAYTACCAGAGCAACTACAYGAATGTGAAGTCATTGATTGTGATGGAAAGTATGTAGTTCCTAGTTACATAGAACCGCATGCACATCCATATCAATTATATAATCCAGAAACGTTAGCAAATTATGCGATGCAATTTGGGACAACAACTTTTATTAATGATAATTTAACTTTATTTTTCACGTTACAACGTGAAGAAGCATTTCGTTTATTAGATGAATTTAAAAAGATTCCGGCAAGCATGTATTGGTGGTGTCGTTTTGATGGACAGACTGAACTACAAAATGGGGAATCTTTATTTAATAGTGAAGAAATAATGGAGTGGCTGAAGCATGAAGATGTTCTTCAGGGTGGCGAGTTAACAGCATGGCCAAAACTATTACATGGCGATGATGACATGTTAAATTGGGTGCAAGAAACGAAGCGATTACAGAAAAAAGTAGAAGGCCATTTTCCCGGAGCATCTGAAACAACTTTAGCGAAGTTAAAACTGTTAGGTACGGATTGCGATCATGAATCGATGACAGGRCARGARGCWTTAACWCGYCTTATGCAAGGKTACACYGTTTCTCTTAGGAATTCTTCRATCCGCCCAGATTTAGAAGTTTTAYTGAAAGAATTACTTGAATTAGGTGTTAAACAATTTGATAGATTCATTTTCACAACAGACGGTTCACATCCGTCATTTTATGAAAACGGAATGACGAATAGGATGATAGAAATAGCGATTAAGCAAGGAGTTCCAGTAATAGATGCTTATCATATGGCAAGTTATAACATTGCTCATTATTATAATATGGAGCATTTACATGGTTCGATTGCCACAGGTAGAATTGCAAATATTAATATTTTGGAAAGTAAAGAAAACCCAACTCCAATTAGTGTAATTGCAAAAGGGAAATGGGTGAAGCGTGACGGAGTAAACAAAAATGAATCATTACGTATAGAATGGGATGAATTTCAAGTAACCCCTCTACAACTAGACTGGTCTTTAAAGAAAGAAGATATGATTTTTTCTGAAACAACAGGTATAAAATTATTAAATGATGTTATTTCAAAACCATATGTAACTGAAATCGACTTAAACGGTGAGGAACTTTCTATTGAGCATGATGAATGTTTCCTTATGATGATTGCTCGTGATGGCACTTGGCGAGTGAATACAGTTGTGAAAGGTTTTKCGAATGGATTAGGAGGTCTTGCTAGCTCGTATTCTGGTACAGGTGACATCATTCTTATTGGAAAAAGAAAAGAAGATATGCTTACAGCTTTTCATAGAGTAAAAGAGCTAGGTGGCGGTATGGTAATAGCGGAAAGAAATGAAGTGTTACACGAAATTGCATTACCGTTGCTCGGGATTATGTCCGATTTAAAAATGAGCGAATTAATACATAAAGAGAAAAAAATGGTGGGATTACTACAAGAGCGAGGATACGTCTATAACGATCCTGCATTTACGATTTTATTCTTTTCTGCGACGCACTTGCCTTTTATAAGGGTAACACCTATAGGATTATATGATGTGAAAAGTAGTAAGGTACTTGCTTCGCCGGTAAATCTAATAAAGCAATATTAAAAGGAAATGTCCTATAAAAAGTCTATTTTATAGGACATTTCTCATTCTTAGCATAAGAATATCCTAAGCCTCAAATAATATATTATCTAAATCATTTGAGGTGATACKTATATATGAAAAAACTATTGTATATTTTAAGYGTATTTRTTTTATGYGTATCTATTCAACACGTTGTGCATTCCCAATCAGATGCACCAAGCTTGTCTTCGGATTGTCTGGAAGAAAGTAAAATACGTGATGAAAAGTATGTGAAAAACATAATGAATGACATAAAATCAACGTTTAATTTAAATATTGATGAAAATAGTTTTATGGAAGTCAGCAAAAGAGACCTAGAGGCTGCGCATTTGATGTATGGTGGACGGGAAAATGATACTTATTATAATTCGTTAACTAAAGCTTTTGAAAGTGGTGGATATAGAGGAGAGCCTAGGTTGTTTGTAAAGCCGCTTGAAGCATTTTTACTTTATAAAGAAATAGACGATACAAATGTTATGAAACATCTTAAACTTGAAAAAGGGGAGTGGATCGTTACCGAAACGAAAAAGAAGCCAGGAAAAATAGTGGAATACAAACCGTTACAATGTGAAAAGATTATCTGAAAAAGAAAAATGAATAACAAAATACTTATTAATGCTGTTTTTATCCAACGATATTTTCTGTTGATTTGAAATAGGAAAAGGTAAATAAATATATTAGCTTTATGTAATATGTTTGTTTACCTTTTTTTGAGAGATTTAAAAATTTGGGATGTTGTTAGTTGAAAATTATTTACTGGCTAATGAACATAAC
>NZ_JBFTMA010000444.1:0-3686 GCF_056396725.1 Bacillus sp. 05T31 | reverse complement strand
CGTCTATTCCTTCTATATATAAAGCTTTATTATTTTTGTTTAACATCTCATTTGTATTTGTAACATTAATATTATTAAATGCTAACTGACTTTGACGTAAGTGAGTCACTTCTAATATCTCTGGGTAATCTTTTATAAGATGGTACGCTAATTTCGATACGTCAGCTGCTGTCATTTTTGTTTCACTTCCGTCGGGCTCCTGCAATCCGGAAGCATTCGCGAATTTAGCTTTATCTGACATTTCTAACTGCTTTGCTTTTTCATTCATAAGTTGAACAAAGTTTTTTTCTGTCTTAGCTACATGTTCCGCTAAAGCGACAGCCGAATTATTAGCCGATTCAATCATTAACGCATGATATAAGTCCTTAACAGTTAATGTATCATTTGCTTGCATCGGGATTTTTGCACCCTCTGTTTGTGCCGACTTTGCACTTATTTTCACTGGATCTTCCCAGTGGACTTTCCCATTATGTATACTCTCTAAAACGAGATATGCTGTCATCATTTTTGACATACTAGCAGGGGCAACAGCTTCATTTTCATTATTTTGATAAATAACTTCTCCATTACTCGCATCGATAATAATAGCTGCTTTTGCATCAATTTCTGGTGGTATATATTTTGGTGGAACTACTTTTTCAGATAGCCCTGTTTTAGGTAGCTCTGCCACTTGTAAAGGCTGAGTATCTACATTTGTTTCACTCTTTTGAACTCCTTGGAAAAAGAACCAACATATACCCAGAATTACTACTAACAGGATTGTTAATCTTCCCCATTTTAACCGCTTCATTCTAAAACTCCTTTAACAAACCTTTTATACACTCATGTTTAACCATAACAACAATTACTTTATATCGTCAAGGTAAAAAGCATATTTATTCATCTATAACAATTATAATTTCAACCTCGTTCTCTTTTTCATATGTGTTACACTAAAAACAACGAAATATAAGAATATTCAATTACATTTAAACACAAAAACACTATATAATAGAAAGGATTTATACAAATGATACTTCCAAAAGCATTAAAATATGGCGATACCATTGGCATCTACTCTCCCTCTTCACCAGTAACCTATACTTCTCCAAAGAGATTTGAGCGCGCAAAATTATACTTACAAAAGAAAGGATTTCATATATTAGAAGGTTCACTAACAGGTCAATATGATTATTATCGTTCCGGGAGCATTAAAGAGCGTGCTGAGGAATTAAATGACTTGATTAGAAACCCTAACGTCTCTTGTATCATGTCGACAATTGGGGGACTGAATTCAAATTCATTATTACCTTATATTGATTATGMGACTTTTCAAAAGAATCCTAAAATAATGATTGGCTATTCAGACACAACAGCATTATTACTAGGAATTTATGCAAAAACAGGMATTCCTACATTTTATGGTCCAGCACTTGTTCCTTCTTTTGGTGAATTTGAGCCWTTCGTAGATTGCACRTACAAATATTTTGCGGATACTTTATTAACTGATCAACACCTTCCTTACAACATAAACCAGCCGTTATTTTGGTCAGATGAATTTATTAATTGGGAAGAAAAAACGAAAGAAAAAGATCTTCTACCGAACAATTGGATTTCAGTAATTGGTGGGAAAGCTACTGGACGTATTATTGGTGGGAATTTAAATACTATACAAGGTATTTGGGGTAGCCCCTATATGCCACTTATTCAAGATGGTGACATTCTCTTTATTGAAGATAGCTCAAAAGATGCAGCTACTATCGAAAGAAGTTTTTCATTACTTAAAATTAACGGCGTTTTTGATAAAGTTTCAGGTATCATCCTTGGAAAACATGAGCAATTTGATGATTGTGGTACAAATAGAAAACCTTACGAAATATTATTAGAAGTATTACAAAATCAAAAACTTCCTTTTCTAGCCGATTTTGATTGTTGTCATACTCATCCAATGATTACTTTGCCAATAGGTATTCAAGTAGAGATGGATGCAACAAATAAAACGATACAAATTATAGAACAGTGGAAAATCTAACTCTACTAGCTCTATTATTTTCAGCTCTAAAGCTACGCATTGCCTTCTRTTGTTTTACAATAGAAGACATGWTACTATATATTTTGGAATGTGAAGAAATAAACAAAAATCATTTCAATATGCCTTTTATATATAATAAGAAGATATTGATTATATACATCGAGTTTACATACGTGTATATAAAGTAAAAGAGAGTGAATATATGAAACCAACTATTAAAAACTATGTATTTTTACATGTGGCCTTCTTGATATATTCTATCATYATGGTTTACATGAAATGGGCATCTCAATTCCCTATTGCATCAATTTCATTTTTTATTGCTTACTTCGGACTTGTTGTACTTTTATTCGGATATGCAATTCTATGGCAACAAGTCATTAAGAATTTTGAAATTTCTAGAGCATATTCACACCGTGGRATTATCATACTRTGGTCAATGCTTTGGTCAGTATTCCTRTTTGGAGATACGATACAGTGGAATCACATACTTGGCGCAGCTATTATTATCGTCGGAATTGTGGTGGTGACAAAAGATGAATAGTTATATGTTATTATTGATATTTGGGATAATTTTAGCCAATTACTCACAAATATTATTAAAAAAGGCTACTTTACAACAATACGATTCTAGAATAAAAGAATATGTGAATCCTTATGTTATCATCGGCTACTTTTTATTTGTAATTAATGCCGGATTAAATGTGATCGCCTTAAAGGGCTTGGCATTAAAGCAAGCATCTGCATTAGAATCATTAAGTTATATCATCATTTTAATTTTCAGTTGGTACTTCCTTGGGGAGAAAATAACGAAACGAAAAATCATTGGCAACATTATTATTGTCATTGGTGTAATCATCTATTGTATTCAATAACAAAAAGATCCGTTTATGATAAACGGATCTTTTTGTTATTGCCCTAAGTTTTGAACTTTATCTTTCAAATCACGAACTTGTTCTATCGTCTGCATCAGCTCAGAGTCCTTAAACTGCTCTACATTCATTTTTCCTTCCTCTATCTTTTGCATAGATGTATCAATTAACGTATTTAACTTTTCATTATATCCGACGATTTGCTGGTGAAGATCCTTCGCTACATCCGGTGGTGTTAATTCATTAAAAGCTGGTATATCTTGTTTAATTTCAGTAAGTTTCGTTTCTAGTTCTTTCCGGGCTTCCCCATCATTAACAGCCTTTTCAGCTAATGCTGGTGCTTCATTTGCAAATGCACTTATTTCATTTACATAGTCTGTCGCTTTTTGAGCATAATCCATGGAATTCTTCCCTTCCTCTACTAGCGAACATCCCATCAAACCAATTGAAACGACAATTGAAAGTAATATTGTTTTTGTAAACTTCATTTTTACCTCCTAAATAATTGTCATACTTTTATTCATTTATAAACACTTTATTTTCTTCTTATACACTTTATCACATCATATCTTATTTTTTTAATCTTCCTCTTATACATTCTAGAAAAATCATTATTATCCTGTTCAACATGTACCTCGAAACTATCTTCATTTAAATATAAAAACAGACATACTTATTTTAAGTACGTCTGTTTTCCAGGTACGTATAGCTCTCACTAATTAAAGTTTCTCTTTATCCTCTCACATGCCCTATTACTGTTATAATATCTATGTCTATATGTACACTAATAATATCTTCTATAA
>NZ_JBFTMA010000443.1:0-3694 GCF_056396725.1 Bacillus sp. 05T31 | reverse complement strand
TTCTTAACCTGCTTTCATTCTATCTGGAAGTTTTATACTGAATGTTAATGTACTGTAAAGATTAAATTAAAAAATCTCTAATAAACTATTTATTTCTATAGATTTTTTCTATAGTTAGAAGAAAAAGGGGCAAATTTATCATGAATCTCTTAAAATTAGAAATTGTAGTGCTTATTAAGAAATACAAAAAGCTTACTATTGTTGCAGAAAAACTTGGCGTTAAACAACCTACTATTACGTTTCATATAAAAAGCTTAGAAGAGGAACTTGGTGTGCCTTTATTTGAATTACGTTCCGGAAGGTATTTCTTAACAGAAGCTGGCGAGGCATTGCATCATTATGCTTGTAAAATAGATGCACTTATGAAAGAAGCTAGGCGGGTCACACAAGAGTTTAAAGATTTTAATAAAGGCGCCATAACAATTGGTGCTAGTTATGTACCMGCGACTTATCTTTTACCAGAAGTTGTTCACCAATTTCAATGCGAATTTCCAAATATAAAAATAACACTCATAGTAAAAACAGCTCCTGAAATTCGAACGATGCTACAAAATCATGAAATTGATCTCGGGGTAATTTCTGCGGCACCGTTTGACGAACCACTTCTAAAACAAATGAATGTAATGCCTGATACACTTGTTCTTGCCTTTTCCAAAGAACATCATCTTTCTAAAAGAACAAATGTATCATTACAAGATATCGAAAAAGAACGTATATTATTGCATCGTAACCCATCTACAACGAGAGATTTACTTACACAATGGACGTTAGCACATAACATTACATTCCAATCAGAAATTGAACTAGATTCATTAGAAACGATGAAACAAATTTTAAAATATGGTAATGGGGTTGCCTTTATTTCAAAACTTGCTATTGAGCAAGAAGTACAACGAAATGAGCTATGCTATATACCGATCCCTGATTTTGAATTTCAGCGTAATATTTATACCATTCATCATGAGGACAGATGGAATTCTAAAATAATTTCTTTTTTACTACATAGCATTACTTCTTTTGCAGAAAAAAATTAAAAGGCTGTCGTTATACACGACAGCCTTTTAAACTATAACTCTATTTGTTTTTCTTATCCTCAATTTTTGCTTGTGCCTCTTCAGCCTTATCTAATGCTTCTGAAACTTTTTTCTCTTTTTCTTTTACATCATCTATACTATCAACAGCTTTAATTAATTTATCGATTCCTTCTTCATTTACCTTTTTTCGTTTCGCTACTCTTTCATTTACTTTCTCTTCCACATCTTTTGCTTTTTGAAGCATATTCTCTGCATTTGATGTCACAGCTTTTTCAAGTGCATCATCTTTTTTCTTTTGTAACACTTCATTTGCAATATCTTTCGTTTCTAAATACTTACCGTCTTTTAATGCTGTCGCACCGCGATCTAGTAACTGAGCGACTTCTTTATATGCCTTCGCTTCATTTCCTGATTTTTCTTTTTCCGCTTTTTCAAACCACATAATCGCATCACTATATTTTTCATTTTTCAATGATTGCATACCTGTTTCAATATACGTGTCATAATTACTACATCCAGTCATTACGACTAACAGAAAAAGCATTACAAAACTTAATTTTCTCATGATGTTTTCTCCTTTTCTTTGCCTGCTCACTTTACTGTAACATACATGAAAAGGAGTTTCAAAAACTAAAATACTAATTTGGTCATTTTTATTATTTCCAGTCAATTTTTTATTACTTTCTTATTTTTAGGCCGACACATCCACTTGCTTTTTCGCCACTTGCTTTCTTACTCCAACTAATACAACTAATAATAACCCTCCACCTAATGTCATCATAACAATGCTAGTCGGTAACATATCTAATAATAATCCATATACAATCATTCCAAGCGGTGCGATTGCAGTAGAAATTGTTTCAAGTAGACCGAATACACGTCCTAAATAGTTTGGATCTGTCGTCTTTTGCATATGTACTTGCATCGGGATATTTACAACCATCATTGATATACCAGTTAAAATCATAAAAGTGATATAGTAAATAAAACTTGCTACTTTCGGAATGATAACTAACAACGGAAAGACTGTGCATAAACTCAAGCCCGCAAATAAAAACAGTCCAATATAAACAGAGCGAAACGGATTATTCACTTCTTTACGTACTGATAAAACAATTGCACCAATTAGCATCCCGACTGCTAACATTCCCTCTACAACACCGAGTTGCTTCGAGGATAAATGCAAATTTTTAATAATAATATATGGAAGCGAAACGAAAAGTGCACTCGCAAAAAAGTTTACGCCTACTGCAATTTTCATTAAACCATATATTTCATGCTGTCGTTTCACATATGAAAAACCTTCTTTTATACTCGTCAAGAAATGCTCTTTACTTTCGGCCAATTCTTTTTTATATAAATCAAATACGATGAATAATTGTACAATAACTGCTAAAAAGAATGTAATACTATTTAACAGGAAAAATGTTTTGATTGAAAAGAAACCAAATACAACTCCTCCAATAATCGGCGCTAAAATATTCGATAAAGATGATGCCGTCTGATTTAAAGCACTCGCTTTTTGA
Source organism: Bacillus sp. 05T31 (assembly GCF_056396725.1). Classification (NCBI taxonomy): domain Bacteria; kingdom Bacillati; phylum Bacillota; class Bacilli; order Caryophanales; family Bacillaceae; genus Bacillus; species Bacillus sp. 05T31. The sequence goes on along the minus strand of NZ_JBFTMA010000443.1, from coordinate 1,134 downwards.
ATACGCTCCTCATCTACTAAATTAGGAATAGACGAAGTTAATGAAACAGAATAAAAACTTGCACAAATTGATAATAATGCCGCTGATACATAAATAAACAGAAGTGATGGTCCAAATATAGTAGCAAGAATAAACATGATAAGCATTGTTAAGCTACTTAATAAATCAGTGCCAATTACAAGCCATCTTCGGTTCACACGGTCAGCTACAGCACCTGCAATTGGGCCACAGATCATTCTTGGTATTGATCCGCAAATAAGAGTAGTTGCAAACCCCATTCCTGAACCAGTTGTCTTTAATAYGTATAATCCCATTGCAAACGTATAAATACCCGCCCCTAACAAGGACGTCATTTTTCCAATCATCATTAAAATAATATTTCTCGTTGCAATCTTCATTTTCCAATCATTTTGACCTATACTTACATCCCCCATTATGACACTCTCCCTTTAAAAGTTAAATTGTGCTAAACTTATTATATATACAACTTTCCAATTTTTACAACGAAAAGTTTAATTACATTTAACTTTTTGATTATAAAGGAGCATATGATGGCTACTCTCGGCGAGAAAATTAAAACGTTACGAAAAGAAAAAAAGCTTACTCAAACTGAATTAGCAGGTTCAGAACTGACAAAAAGTATGTTAAGTCAAATTGAAAATGGAAAAGCTACACCTTCCATGAAAACATTACAATACATCGCTGAAAAACTTGGATGCGAAACGAGTTTTTTACTAGAAGAAGATGATGTAGAAATTGTAGAAATCATTCAACAAATGGAACAACTAATAAAGGCAAATAAATGTGATGAAGTATATGAGACTTTACTACCTATCGTTCAAAAAGAGCTACCTTCTACTTTAAATACCGCTCGTTTATATAAACAATTTGTAACAGCTGCGGCGATTATGAAAGATTACAACATTGAATATTACGTTGAAAAGGCTACTTCTATTTTTGAAAAATATACGTTATACCGGGACAGTACGGAAACAAAATTAAAATTATCCTTTACGATATTCACACGTAAAAAGTATGGTGAATGTTTACAACTTATAGCTAGTATTAGAAATGATTATGAGGAGAAACATTTAGAAATGGATCTCATTATACATATCGAGTTATGTTTATATG
>NZ_JBFTMA010000442.1:0-3956 GCF_056396725.1 Bacillus sp. 05T31 | reverse complement strand
GAATAAGACCGGCCAAAAAGAAGCGAATTCCAGCTGAAAATAACGGCGGTGCACCTGCCTCAATTCCGATTTTTATCGTTAAAAATGTTGTTCCAAAGATGATACATACTAAAATATAATTTAAAATGACCATTTTCCTTCCTCCTTTTTACTCTTGAAATGAGTATAGAGGATATGGTGTATAACAGTGTATCCGAGTATATAACAGTTGAATAAAAATATAGTTGATTGTCAGACTATTTTTCGCTTTAATTAAATTAAAATATGTRATGAACCAACATCGTAAATATTTTGATTTTTCACAGGCTGTCCTTTATCCACGTTTATTACCAAATCCGTTTCTTTCAGATGAAATGCACAAATTACTTAATAAGGATCAAATGATACTGGCAACATACGGACCTGTTCAAGGTGACAAAGAACTTAGAGTGGAAATAACAAACTACTTAAAAGAACACCAACAAGTAGTTACAGATCCATCTCAATTATTAATTACAAGTGGTGCCCAGCAAGGAATCGATTTAATCGCCCAAACATTATTAAAGCCTGGAGACATAGTGTTAGTAGAAAGTCCGTGTTATGGAGCGGCGCTTGATGTATTTGTTAATAAAGGAGTTCAAATTATCCCTGTTAGTCTTGATAACAACGGCATTCGCTCAGATTTAATCGATGATATTTGTCAAAGAAAGAATCCTGTTTTGTTATATGTGAATCCTACTTTTCAAAATCCAACGGGCACAGTAATGAGTAAAGAAAGAAGAATGGAACTTGTAGAACTAGCAGAGCTTTATCAATTTTTCATTTTAGAGGATGATTCTTTCGAAGAGATATATTTTGAGGATTTTAAAATTCCCCCTCCAATAAAAAACTTTGATACAAATGGTCATGTTATATATTTAAAAGGATTTAGTAAAACGTTAGCACCAGGTCTTCGCATCGCGGCACTTRYAGCTGAAGGTCCTATCTTTGAATGGTTATACGCCGTGAAGGCTTCGATGGATATTGGTAGTCCCTTATTGACACAAAAAGCACTACTTCCTTTTTTACGAGCGGAACGAATGAAAAATCATTTAGAAAAATTAAGGACTGCTTTACAAATTAGACGCGATTTAACAATTGATATATTATTTCCATTAAAAGAATTAGAATTTGAAATACCTAATGGAGGATTTAACTTATGGGTTACACTCCCTCAGTCAATCGATCCTTTTACATTATTACAAAAAGCGAATGAGGTTGATGTTTCTTTTTTACCCGGCACAGCTTGTCTGTTAAGCCATGAAACTCAATATAATCATTTGCGAATTAGTTATTCAATGTTAAATGAAAAAGATATGTTGATTGGATTAGAAAGATTACATGATACAATTGCYAAGTTTAAATCAATGATTTAAACTCCAAAACAACAACTAACCTCTTATTCACACAATAAAAAACCAACACTTTAAAATTTTATTAAAAGTCAAGATATAAGCTGAACCTATTATTAATAGTGAATTCTTATCTAATGTCATACATTATATGTATAAAAATTAAAAGGATAGAAGAGCTTGAATAAATTCTCCCTATCTATCCTCTTTTTAAACACAAATGACTAATCATAGCGGACTTCGCTGTCAACAGAACCTGTATTGCTCTATTGCTATGTTCAAACTTCTTTTTATTACTACTTGTTCAATAAGAGGTGTTTTCTTCCTGCATAAAATTTATTTTATAGGGAATTCATTATACTTATTAAAACAACAACATGATATAGACAAAACCAAAGAATAAACATAATGGACTATAGAACCAAGTGTCATATCTAGCAAACTGAGAATGTTTAATTTTTTTGAAAAATCCAACAAACTTAAAATCACCAATTGCCCTAATAATGAAAACTAAAGCACAGACAATACTTCCGATTTTAGATAAACTATTTGCTTCGAACCCCTGCAAATAACCTACTTGAACAACAATAATGACACTAGCTAATAGAATAAGAATGGCTACGAATAATGTTCCCCATATTCTCGGAGTAAAAGCAGGCTTATGTTCTCCCTCTTTTACTGGGATAACAGCAGCAGAACCCCATCGACCTCCAAAAGCCCAATAAATATGCAAAAAACTGATAAACCACAGAAGCCCCACAGCTACTACTATTAATAGTAATTTCATTTATTCGCCCCCAATTTCGTAACTTCAAAGATAACATACACTACCGTATGTTATAGTGAAAGTATTGTCCCTTCAGGTTTTATAACCATATTAGGGACATTTATTATCGAATAATCAATTATGCTTCAGCATAATTGCGTTCGGAGGCTTTACTTTTTTCAGTGGATGTTTGGACACCCGCTGAAAGAAGTTAAAAGCTCAACCATTTTATCAATATCAAAATTAAGATTTGCTTCAAACCTTGTCATCCATCCTACATACGTTAAATAGGCAAGTCTCGCTCGATCAATTGATTCAGTTTCGTCKACGCCCATTTTTTGATACAATTTTGCAACACAAGAAATTCTTTGTTCTTCTATATCTACTAAACGTGTTGCCACAACAGGATCATATTTAGCCCAAGCATAAATACCATTCTCAATTTTTTTATCTCGATTAAAACTAATCTGTAATAGCTGTTCTAAAGAGGCATCCTGTTGCTCCATACTTTGAACAATCAATTTTGTTGCATGTACTTCCCAAAAGTCGAGCATAGAATCTAAAAGCTCTTGATGGTCACGAAAATAGTGATAGAAGCTTCCTTTGCTTATTTTTAGCAATCGAGCAAGTGCTTCAATGCGAACTTTATGTATACCTTCATTAGCTAATTGTTGTAATCCTACTTTTATCCAGTCTTCCCTCGTTAATTGCATATTATCTCTCCAATAAAATACGGTAGCGTATGTTTTACGTTAGATTACTACTATTCTCATTTTTTGTCAATTATTCATTCTGTTTATTTTTATGAACTTTAATGTTGTTGTTAATCGTAATATTGATCGTCATCACCCTCGGTAAATTGGATAACACGAAAGTCCCTTCAGGATTACTGAAGGGACTATTACACGTTTGCGAAAAGTGCCTTTATGTACAAGAAGCGCTTTTCAGTCTAAAACTATTTTTTCAGATTGCATTGCTCTAGAAGCTTTTCTAGCATTTCCAAAGTAACTGGTTGTGCCTTAGTAGTTAGTTGATACCCAATCCGTCCATTCGTTTCTACAGTTGCTTGTTGTAAATTCTTGATTTCATGTATACCTTTTTCTCTCAGATGCATAAATAATTGTTGTTCTGACATTTTCGCGCGTAATAAATTCTTTTTTAAGATTTCTCCGTTTTCTATAACAATAATGCTAKTTCCATTTAGAAACTTTTCTAYTTTTCGTGATTTCAATTCAAAAAAATGAATRATAAGTAAAACACYCGCAAAAATAAACGCAGYAAAAATAGATGGGMCTACTTTCCTACTTAATATAGGTTCTACAATAATACGTCCTATAGAAACCACAATAATAATTTCAGCTCTCGTCATTTGGCTAACAGATTTACTACCTGTCAATTTTAAAACAATAATTCCAGTGAGGATTAAAATAATGCTTTCAAAAAGTATATTCATTACAGCCCAATCCTTTAATTGTGAGTGTTACTAGTATTCCCATTAAAGGATTTTTATGATATTTTAAAGTATCCATTCTCTTTACGTGCCTTATTCTTTGAAGCACCTCTCTCAGCTAGTACTGGTAAAGCATCAACTTTCTTCATTGCTTCTACTTGTGATTCGTTACGAATCATTGCATACACAGTATGACCTTCTTTTATTGGTATTAAAGAATGTGCTATTACACCTGCTACAAAAATTTGCAAATGTGTTTCTTCTTATTTTAAATATCATAATTGAGACAAAACATATATAAGGTATGTGACAAATATTTGGTTAGTTTTTTCATTATTCATATGAAACGTATACTTTTAAAGGATTAATT
>NZ_JBFTMA010000441.1:0-3701 GCF_056396725.1 Bacillus sp. 05T31 | reverse complement strand
GGGTATAGTTTAGCGTATCAAGTAGAAGAGATTGAACGTTACTGTAACGAAAATAATTTAGAACTACTTCGTGTGTATGAAGRTAGAGGATTAAGCGGAGCGACTGTTGATGAAGAGGGATTAACAGTTGAACGTGATGGACTACAAGAGCTATTGTCCGATATGGCGTATAAACAAGTAAGCTATGTTGTTGTGTTGAATACATCACGATTGTGGCGCTCTGATATGGCGAAAGTATTGATACAACGAGAACTAAAGAAACATGAAGTAGATGTGAAGGCAATTGAACAATCAAGCTATAGTATTTACACACATGATCCAAATGACTTTTTGGTGAATGGCATGTTAGAACTATTAGACCAATATCAAAGACTTGAAATAGCATTAAAGTTAAGCAGAGGTAGAAAAAAGAAGGCTGAACGAGGTGGGTATGCAGGTGGCGGTGTACTGTTTGGTTACAAGGCCAAAAAAGGACAAAAGGTGTTAGAAGTAGATGCTGGGAAAGCGGTAGTTGTACGTAGACTATTTGAGTTAAGATACATTTTTAAAAATTGGTCATTTACCCAATTGGCGAAACAATTGAATGTAGAAGGATACTGCACAGCGAAAGGTAAACAATTTACGAAAGTACAAGTGAAACGCATGTTAGATAGAGAGAATTTTTATCGTGGCATGTATAAATACGGGAAAATACAAACAAAAGGACAACATGCAGCAATTATTTTATAAAGTTACTTAAAAAATCGCTCATTTTACTATATGTACTTATGAAATTATGAAAAATGGATAGGCTTGCGTACCTATGCGCATCGGAAGATGAACGCTCGAACTAAGGTTGCCGACATTTTTATATATGACTAAATCATTGAATAGAGGGATGAGTTATGCATCATAGGCAGAACTATTTGTATGTAGGAGTAGATTTACATAAAGAACAGCATACGGCTGTTATTATTAATTGTTGGCAAGAGAAACTAGGAGAAATACAATTTGAGAATAAACCATCTGCATTTTCGAAGTTCTTATTAGAAGTAGAGACATATGTGTGTGATGGGATAACTGTTGTATTTGGTTTAGAAGATGTTGGTGGTTATGGAAGAGCGTTAGCGAAATATTTAGTAGATCACGAACAGGTAGTAAAAGAAGTAAATCCAGCTTTATCATTTTTAGAACGAAAAAGCCAAGTGATGATACAAAAAAATGATAGTTGGGATGCGGAATGTGTGGCACGCATATTGATAAACAAATTTAATCAATTACCAGATGCAAAGCCAAACGATTTATTATGGTCAATACAACAACTGGTTTCAAGAAGGAATGCATTAGTAAAAGCACAAAGTGCATTAAAGAACCAATTACATATTCAATTAAACCATCATTATCCAAGCTATAAAAAGTTTTTCTCAGAGTTAGATGGAAAAACAGCATTAGCATTTTGGGAGCAATATCCGTCACCCTCTTGTTTAGAGGGGACGAATATAAAGCGATTAACAACTTTTTTATTAGATGTTAGCAACAATACATGTTCAGTAAAGAAAGCAAGTGAAATATTAAGGCTTGTGAAAGAAGATGGACAAACAATGAAAGAGTATCAAGAAATGCGAAACTTTTTAGTAAGAAGTATTGTACGGGAGATTGAGTTTAAAAAGAAGGAAATGAAATACATCGAAAGAGAATTAAAACAGCTAGTAAATCTACTAGATTATCAATTAGAGACGATGCCGGGAATAGAACTTGTGACGGCATCAGCATTAATTGCAGAAATTGGAGATGTAAGACGATTTCCAAATGCCAACAAATTAGCAAGATTTGCGGGGATTGCGCCTGTTTACTTTGGTTCTGGTGGGAAAGGTAAGACATATAAAAGCAAACAAGGAAACAGGGCGCTACACGCTTTATTTTATAATTTAGCAGTACAGCAAGTGCAAGTAGCGAAAGGAAGTAAGACGCCACGGAATCCAGTATTTCATGCATACTATCAAAAGAAACTAAAAGAAGGAAAAACAAAGGGACAAGCATTGGTATGTATTATGAGAAGGCTTGTAAATATTATATATGGCATGATGAAATATAAAACAGCTTATGAGTTGCCGGTAGTAGAAGAAAAAGAAGTAGTTTAATAAGGTTTACATGGTTTGCTTTTTTATTGTGAGGGTTTAAGATTACAACATAGGGTACGGGTGAAGCTGGCACACCACCTCGATATGGTGATAGGCAAATATCAGACGAAGAATATGATATGTTAAGAAGTCAGACACCAACACAGAAATTGAGAGATAAAGTAAATGAGGGTCACGATAAAAAATCAGTAACCCAAGATGAGGCCATTCCTGGGAAAACATTTAAGGGTGCATTGGAAGCCGATCATATTGTTTCGATGGATAGAATTGCTAGGATGGATGGCTTTGGGAATTTAACAGAAGCCCAAAAACTTGAAGTTTTAAATAACCCAGAAAACTTTACAGGATTAAGTAAATCTGCAAACACCTCAAAGCAATCTAAATCATTTGAAGAATGGACACACTATAAGAAGGGGAAACCGGGAGAAATCGAAGTTAATCCTAAGTTTAGGGAAAAAATGATGGTTATAGAAAAAGAACTTGAAAGAAAGATACAGAAACAGATTGACGACTTTAATAAACAAAGAAAAATGGGAGATGAATAGTAGATGGATCAAAAACTTAATTATTTAAAAAGGTACAATAAAAAGGTTCGAATATTAACAATCGATGAAATTAGTAGACTGAATGATAATGAGATACCAATTGAATGGAGAGAACTGTTTTATAATGACGATATTAAAGGGAGAATTGATTTACTTCTGAACATATGGAGGGAAAATGTAGGGACTGAATTACGGAATACGATCTCTTATCTAAATAAACATCTAACAAATGTTGAAATTATGGATGTAGAAGGGGCTTATTCGATTTTATACACAATAAGAAATTCCAAAGGAGACATATTATATTACGAAGGGTGTAATCCTCAAAAGGGACAAAAAAACATAGAATTGGAGGATGCATGGGATAAAATACCTGCTTCAATTCGAAGTTTTTATGAAAATGTTCATGATGGGTTTTATTACTATGCGAGCGAATCAATGGGCTTAGTTCCACTTGAATCAGTAACATATCTTGGGGACGAGGATATTGAATGGAGTATTATTGATGATTTAGAAGAGCCTATAAAAATCAACCTAGATTCATCGTTTGGCTTTTTCACTAATGGTATGGGGAGCTACGTAGCTATAGATTACAATAATTGTATTGATAACACTGCTACCTTTTGGTCTGCAAAAGTAAAGCCCAAATATAATATCAGTTTTTGGAGTTATGTAGATGAGTGGATTGTAATTGGCTTTGAAGCGTAACTAGGTAAAGGTGGTTTTATCATAGTATTTGTCCACGATAACGACAAAAATCTTGGTGATAAAGATTGGACTATTGAAAAAAGAATAGTGACGGATTAATGTTACTTATAAAACATATGAASTYAAAGCACTTGATTGTCTACGAAGGGCAACAAGTGCTTTTTTAATAGGTAAGCATGCTATAAATTAGGGCTAACACAAATTACTAGTATTATATAATTGGAAATACATTAGCAAAAGAAAAGGTGCGGACTCCGTATCCCCAATCTTTAAAGGTGTAGAAATACTGCCAGATGGAAGTGTCGTTAGATCTGGAACGAACTATAGC
>NZ_JBFTMA010000440.1:0-3703 GCF_056396725.1 Bacillus sp. 05T31 | reverse complement strand
ATCTAACAAAGCTGTACCTGTCACAAATATTTTTTTCTTTTTTTTCATTTCAGTCATATTTGCTGTTAACCCTTTGTCTGCTATTTGTTCATGTAGTTCTTGAAGATTTGTTTTTACTGTGATATTTCTTAAAGAGGCTGTATCAACTAGTTTTGTTAAATATAGAGGAAGACGCGGCTTATCTTTTGGGTTATAAAAGATGACGTCCGAAACAGGTCCATCAACAGCAACAACCCTTGTGGTAACTGTGTTTTTGGGATCTCGATAAAATGGATCGAGATATTTCATCCAATTTTTTTGTTTCAGTAGCCGTTTTCCAACTAAAATAACCTGTGTTTTACTTCCCGAGGTAAGTGCCATAACAGTAGCATCAAATTTGTCTCTAGAATTTCGAACCGTAACAGATTTCACACCCGTAACTTCTTCTTTTACCTTTGCTTCTTTATTAAAAACAGGGCTTGATATATACACTAATAAATTATTATTACGATCTAAATCGATACCAAGTACAAGAGTAAGGGAAACATCTTCAATATTTGTTTGATCAAAGCATCCAGTCATCATGAACACCGATAACAAAATACAACATAGTACTTTTCTTTTCAATGTATCCTCCTCCAATAAGACTTCTCATATAGCCAGCCATACATCCATAAAATGAGAGGCAATATATAGGTTAACCCCATCCCAGCATTCGATAATACCTGTAGCCCCGTTTCGGCTTGATTCCAACTAGGGCTAATCCAGAATACGAAGCCGATAATGAGCACTAAGAGAACAACTACATGAGAGCTGTGATCTTGTTTCCCAAGTAATTGGCTTGAACAAAATACAGAACAGAATACGGCAGGAATCCAGCATGTAGAAACAACGGGCAAGTAAATGGCCAATAAAATCATGTCAAAACGTTCTAAAAAACGAAATTCAATTACTTTAAGTAGATTTAGTACCGGTTGGTTAAATTGCGTAATACTATCAGGGCTAAAATAGGCAAAGCAAACAATAGTAGCGAATAAATAAAATAACATCGTTAAAGTGTTTGCAATAACCATTCCATGGACTGCATACTGTTTTTTTTGTAAAAAGGGATATAAAAAGAACGCAATATCAAATCCTAAATAAGCAAAAATAGTGGTCGGTACAGCTGTTAATATAGGTTTCCACCCCTCTTTTAAGAGCGGAAAGAATGGCATCCAACTTCCGTTTTCTTTAAGAGGTATCAAAAAAAATAACGGAATCCAAAGCATCATATAGAAAATAAGTTCGGAATACCGCCCTATAATACGAGGGCCGTTACGTGCGACAAAAAAGGTAGGAATCGAAAACAAAAAGATAACGAGATAGTCTGGCGTTTTTGGAAGAAGCCATCCCTTAAGATAAAGCATAGCGTTCACAAGAACAGTAAAAGAATAAAAAGCGAAGTACATCATGTAAATAACAACAAGTGTTTTCCCTATTATTTTCCCAAAAAAGCGTGTAAGAATTTCGTAAAGTGTGTCCTCGGGATATTTTGCAGCTGTTTTCACAATAAAAACACCTGATATTGTGGAGAATATCCAGCCAATCAATATAGCTATCCAGCCATCTGTTCCAGCTTTTTCTGCAAGCACACGTGGAAGAGATAAAACGCCAGTGCCGACCTGCATTCCATTGATTAAAACAATATACTGCATAAGAGTGATGTCATTATAGGCATATTTTTTCATAATTTCACCTTTTGTTATGATTCTTCCCTTGTCGAATAGATTGAATAGCTCCTGTACCCTTAGGACGCCTTCTTATCGCCCATAAAGGAAAGCGTACAAAAGTATCTTTCATATCTGCAAAACGAAATGGTGCTAACGGTGTTCCATATGGGGTTCCTAGCGATTCAAGACTGCTAAGATGTCCAATTAATGTCATCCACCCTATAACCAGTCCTACAATTCCAAATAAGGCAGCTAAAATCATCATAGGGAATCGTAAAAATCTAACTGCCGCTCCCATATCATAGTTAGGGATAATAAAAGAAGAGATAGCTGTAACAGCAACAACAATAATCATAATGTTGCTTACAACTCCCGCTTGAACAGCCGCTTGTCCAATAACAATACCACCTACAATTCCAACTGTCTGACCGATCGGAGTAGGTATCCTTAAAGCCCCTTCTCTCATCGTTTCCAATGTTATTTCCATAAGTAATGCTTCCATAACTGGAGAAAAGGGTACGCGCGTTCTTGATTCTGCAATAGATAAATATAGCTCTACAGGAATAACTTCAAAATTAAAGGAAATAAACGCAACATAACTCGCAGGTAAAAATAAAGCAATCATAAAGGCGATAAAACGAAGCACCCGAATAGACGAAGCAACTAACCACCTTGTACCGTAATCATCCACTCCTTGAAAAAAGGAAATAAAATTTGTTGGAGCAATTAATACACTTGGCGAATGATCTACTACGGTCACAAATCTGCCCTGTAGAATGTGCGATACGGCTAAATCAGGTCTTTCTGTTAACATAAATTGTGGAAATGGTGAGTACGGATTATCTTCAATGAATTCAATAAGTTCACCAGTACTAGTAACGGCATCAACCGTTATGCTTTGAATCCGTGTTTCTAATTCCTTCAGCACATCTTCAGAAGCTACATCTTTTAAATATAAAATAGAAATCTTTGTTTTGCTTCTTATACCAGTTGTTATCTCTTTTATCATTAATTCACGATGAGGGAAATATCTTCGAATCATTGCGATATTTTGAGTTCCAGTTTCTACAAATCCTTGATGCGCACCTTTTAAAGCTATTTCGTTATGAGCAGCTTCAATACTTCTTTGTGGCCAGCCTTTCGTATCCAATTGATGCGCAGTAGTTCGACCATGCATTAATAAAACACTATCTCCTTCTAAAATAGCATTTTCAATCTGACTCCACGTATTAATAATTTTAATTTGTCCTAATGTAATGGGAAGTTCTGTATTGGTATCAAAATTACTATTCATCAAAGGACTTAGAACATGATTTTGAATCAATTCTTTATCTGTTAACCCAGACAAATATATTAAAGCGGCTTCTACTCCATCTGCTGTCATTTGAAACMGTCGAATCACTAGATCGGGTGATTGACGAAATACTTTCTGAAGCTCAGCTATGTTTTTCGATAAGTTGACTTCTAAGAGAGGATCCTCCATGTTTTTCTTTCGAAATTGAGGATTACCTCGTATTGAAAATGATTTAGGACTGCCTCTAGATTTTAACCTTTTTAAAAATTTAGCCATGACATCCTCTCTTTCTATGCACCTTCTATAGTATGTTTAGTATGCATATATTGAGAAGGAATATCCTAATATTTAGAGAGGTAACGACAGATTTATTACTATAAGGGGAATCGTCTTGAAAATGGGCTTAGCGTTGTAAATCCGCATTTTCCTGWCGCTACCCCAAGAGGAACTTCAAAATATTAACTTGATAGGCATGTGGCGAGACCCCACATCCATCAACTTAAGGATTTAGACTATTCTTAAACTTAAAAGCACGTTACTATTCTCTTATGTTAATGAGAAAGGGTGACGTGCTTTTTATGAATATACATCAAAAACAAGAGCTGTCTTTATTTGCCGAAGAGTTATATCGATATATGTCTCCCGCTACACTTAATCAATTAGCTATAGAAGCAGGTGGAATGAAACGAAAACGTAAGTGCCATGGGCACCATTTTTTATC
>NZ_JBFTMA010000439.1:0-3704 GCF_056396725.1 Bacillus sp. 05T31 | reverse complement strand
CCCTACAACTATCGCAGCACCGTATTTCCGAAGAAGGGGTGTCACTTTTCCAAAACGTTCTTCTCCATCCTCTAAATTAATAGAATTGATAACACCTTTTCCTTGAATATAAGTAAGAGCTTTCGCCATAACATTTTCATCTGTTGAATCAATCATAATCGGTACTTTTAACACTTTCGTAACTTCTGCCAAGAATCTTTCCATATCTTCTATTTCATCACGATCAGGGTCTGCCATACAAATATCAATAATATGAGCATTTTTCTTCACTTGCGCTCTTGCCACTTCAGCAGCCTCTTCAAATTTCCCTTCTGCTACTAATCTTTTAAACTTACGCGATCCAATTACATTCGTCCTTTCTCCAACAAATAAAGGCCTCATAGAATCATCGTATTGCAACGCTTCTAGTCCACTAATTCCATGTCCAACCCTTTCATGATGCTCACGAGGATTAATCGAGGCAAGCGCCGATTTCATTACACGTATATGTTCTGGTGTTGTGCCACAACAACCACCAATAATATTAATCCATCCTTCTTCAGCAAAACGTTTTACTTTTTCAGCAAGTGACGCTGGAGATTCGTGATAATGCCCATCTTCATCAGGAAGACCAGCGTTTGGATAACACGAAATATAACACTCCGATAAATCAGATAGGGAACGTATATGTTCCCTCATAAATTCTGGACCAGTAGCACAGTTTAATCCAACCGATAATGGCTTCATATGCTCTACCGATAAATAAAAGGCTTCGATCGTTTGACCCGCTAAAGTCGTTCCCATCGGTTCAATTGTTCCAGAAATCATAATAGGTACTATTTTGTTTAGTTCTTCAAACGCCGATTGAATTCCCATGTACGCAGCTTTCACATTACGCATATCTTGACTCGTTTCAACGAGTAATACATCAACTTCTCCTCTTAATAGTCCTCTCGCTTGTCTTGTATAGGCTTCAATTAACTCTTCAAAAGTCACACCGCCTGTAACACTAATCGCTTTCGTCGTTGGTCCCATCGCTCCCGCAACATACACTTCTTTCCCACTTTCTTTAACCGCTTGCTTCGCCAAAAGCGCTGCCCTTTCGTTTAACTCTTCATCTAAATGAGACAATGCATAATCACTTAATACAATATTTGTTGCACCAAACGTATTCGTTTCAATAATATCTGCTCCAGCTTCAATGTAGACTTTATGAATATTTAAAATAACATCCGGTCTTGTTTTTACTAAATATTCATTACAACCTTCGTATTCTTCTCCTCCAAAATCTTCCGCTGTTAAGTCTTCTTGCTGGATCATCGTTCCCATTGCACCATCTAATATTAAAATTTCATGTTGTAATCTCTCTTCTATTCGTTTCATCAATTAATACCTTCTTTCACTTCTTGCTTTTCTCTCACATATTTCACGAGATGTTCTGTAATTTCATATTTTAAAAACGGTGTAATAAGATAAATACCGTTAAAGTATTTCATCGCCGCATCGATCAACTCTTGTGAAATACGAATCCCTTCCTCTATGGCTGCCTCTTTCGTTTCATGTCCATCCATTCTTTGTCTTATCTCTTCAGGGAGAGTAATACCCGGCACTTCAAAATGAAGAAAATCTGCGTTCCGCTTACTTACTAACGGCATAATTCCAATAAAGATAGGTTGTTCCAAATGCTTTGTCGCTTCATATACTTCTTCTATTAAAGCAACATCATATATCGGCTGCGTTAAGAAATATTCAGCACCAGCATCAATTTTTCGTTCCATTCGCTTGACCGCTGCTTTTAAATGCCTTACATGAGGATTGAATGCCCCTCCGACAGAAAATCTTGTTGCCGGACCAATTGATTTCCCTAAAATAGAGCGACCGTCGTTCATCTCTTTAATCATTTTAATGAGCTCTATCGATGACAAATCATATACAGAAGTTGCACCTGGGAAATCGCCAACGCGCGCTGGATCACCAGTTAAAGCTAGCACTTCCTCCATACCTAATGCTGATAATCCAAGCAAGTGAGACTGTAGTCCAATGACGTTATGGTCTCTACACGTTAAATGCGTTAATACTGGAATATCATGCTTCGTTAATAATGCACCCATAGCCATATTCGAAACGCGAGGAGATGCTAATGAATTATCTGCTAGAGTAATAGCATCCGCTCCAGCCCTTTTCAGTGCTCTTGCCCCTTCAAAAAAACGCTGCGTGTCTAACGTTTTCGGTGGATCTAATTCCACTACAACTGTCGTTTGTTCCTTTGCCTTTTCTGCGAGAGTAACATGAGCTCTCGAACGCTTCTCATGTGTATGGACCACTTTAGGCCTTTGAATCGTCTCCTTTGCTACTACAGGTGCAACATTTGCAATAGCACGTTTCATTCCTTCAATATGTTCCGGGGTAGTACCACAACAACCACCCAATAACCGAATACCTTGCTCAATAAATTTCGGTGTCATCTCTTCAAAATACGCTGGACTTCCCTCATATACGTAACGCCCTTCCACATAATTCGGGAGACCTGCATTCGGATATGCTGATAAATAGCCATTTTGAGGAATCGATATCATTTTGAAAGCTTCCGTCATATGAAGTGGCCCTAATTGACAGTTCAATCCAACAACATTGGCACCGTAATCCAAAAGCTGTTTTAATATTTCATTGACATCATTCCCATTTTGAGTCGTACCTGCCTCATGTAACGCTAACTGAGCAACAATCGGAATATTCGTTTGTTTACGCAATACTTTAACGGCATGCAATAATTCAAATTCATCATAAAATGTTTCTAATAGTAATCCATCAACCTGTTCTTCTAGTAAAGCACCTGCCTGCTCAAGTAACATAAATTCTCGCTCTATATCAGTCGTTGTAACAGCACCAATATGTTTCATACCTCCAATTGTCCCTAAAATTGCATTCCGCTCTGTTACTGATGCTTTCGCAATATTCACTGCCGCTTTATTAATTTGGACAACTTGATTTTCTAGACCATACATGCGGAGTTTCGCTTCATTCGCACCATACGTATTCGTTTGAATAACATCCGCTCCAGCAGCTACATATTGTTTATGGATCGATATAATTAAGTCTGGATCAGACAAATTCAATTCTTCAAAACTACTTTGTAAACCATGAGAATGTAATAAAGTTCCAACTGCACCATCACCTATTACAATTCCTTTTGATAATAAATCTAGTAATTTCACGAATCTCCCTCATTTCTATCAATATAAAAACCCCCTCTTCACTTTGAAGAGGGGGACATAATTGTTCCTCCTCTTATCATGCAAAACACACGTTTTGCAGGTTTTAGCACCGTTTCAAACATTTAGTTTGAAGGTTGCCGGGTTTCACAGGGCCTTTCCCTCCACCGCTCTCAATAAGAGTTTGTCTTTATTATTTTATTTATGTAACTAAAAGGAAATACGTTCCCCTTTTAACAATGTTTGTTAATTTTTTTATAAATTTAGCACGCACTAAAATAAAAGTCAATGACACTTGCGGAAAAATAAAAAATATTTAAAATAAAGTTGCAATTCAATTATCTTTTGTTGTAAAGTTAAAACCATAATAAAATTTCATACGAACATTCTTATCTAGAGAGGTAGAGGGACTGGCCCTATGACGCCTCAGCAACCATTAACATTCATTCGTTAATAAGGTGCTAATTCCAGCAAATTGTGAACGATTTGACAGATGAGAAGAAGACTCTATTC
>NZ_JBFTMA010000438.1:0-3706 GCF_056396725.1 Bacillus sp. 05T31 | reverse complement strand
CCTTTTACATTTTTATCCATATTATTCAACGAATTTTGAACATATAATTTCCAGTTTGGATTTTCACCATATAATGCATCAAAATGAGAAAGGGTGTATAAATGAGAAGCCTGTCCATGAAAGGCACTAGCAAATGATTTTTCTTGTATAGGCTGTTGTAAAATTGATTCCATTGTTTGCATTGCCAACCTATTAAAATCTTTATCTCCCGAAATCTTTCCTAAATATCCTAAGAACAACGCAATACCACTTAACCCATTGTATAATCCACTATCTAAAGCTGCAACTTGCCATTGGTTATGATAGTTCATTCCCAGTCCAACCCAAGTAGCATCATTATAAGAACCATGAATAACTTGTTCCATTAATCTATATCCAATATTTTTTGCCTCTTCTACAAATATATCTGTTTTGATTCCCTTTAATTCTTCCTTTAGATATATTGCCTTTTTAACAATAATTTTTTCTTTTATATTACTAGACAACGAAGCTTCAATCCACTTTGACTGCTCTTTAATACTCTCTAATGTAAGGCTTTTTATCCGTTCAACAGATATTTCATAACTAGGTTGATCAAAATAATTTTCAATTCTCTCACCAGAACTTGCAAATAAATCTCTACTTCCAGGTTTTGTTGTGAAAATAGGAATATCCCCATTGAATAGGTCTTTTCTCTCAAATGGAATTTGACGTTTATCTAATACAGTAAACCAAAGTCGATCTAATAATTTTTCAAGCTCCACACAATCCCTCATATAGTCGGGATGATGTTTTTCTAAAAGAAAATTCCCATAATATTGAGTAGGTCTTACAACAATCCTAATTTCAATATCTTTAAATTTAGCTATAGGGCCCTCTTCATTAAGAAGTTCTGATTTATTATTCAGTATAATTTGAGCTACATGCTGATATCCTTCAATAATACAGTCTATATATGATGCAGCTCCTATTGCTTTTCCGTTTAACTTTGGAACATTATTATTATTTATTTCTACCTTTACCTTTTTACGTACAAATCGCATTTCATCTGTACCTTCATTTTCAATTCGAAGTAAAGGTATAGGTAATTCTTCCTGATTTGTTACACTTACTCCACTGATATCAATCCCATAACCATCTGCATTTTTAAAATATAAATGTGGAAGTAACGCAGTACCTAAAACGGAGTCTGCAATTTTATATCTTGCTTCCATGTCAGCTGAAGCTTTAATATTTAATTTAGTTGGGTGATGGAAAATGGTTTCTAAATCTATTAATGTAGGAAATTCGCCATCTGCAACTATATTTTCATGATGGAAATCAGTACCATTTACAACATGTAAAACAGACAAATATCCACCTAAACGTTTATAATAGTTTTTAATTTGCTCGTGTGTCTTACATTCTTGGTGTAGAATACACTCCTCCCAGGCATAATCCTGACGGTTTAATATATTGTATCCCTTTAGCTTTGGTGTAAATCCTTTTTTATTTATCCAATCTAAAAGCTCATGAAAATAAATTGCTACAGTTAAAGGCTTTGGCTTATATAATATCTCTGTATTTTTTTCAAACTTAAATCGCATTACAGATCGCCCTTGTTGATGAGAGTCTCCCAGTCCAACAACTATGGATTTAAGAGGTAGTGCATCTAATTTTAATGATTGATTAATTTGATCCCAATCTTCTTCAAAACGAGTTAATGCTTCAGTTATTGCATTTACATAATAATTTGTACGTATTATTAAAGTTCTGGAAAGAACAGGGTATTCTTTGTATATAAACTCGAGAGCATTAGGATCCATTAATTTAGCTCTTACAAAAGATTCAAATCTCTCTTCAGGAGTATCTCCGGTTAGTTCTTTTAATTGCTTTGCAATATAAAGTTCTAAAGTAATAGTTCTAGCACCTATATTAGTTAGACCCTCAATTAAATTGTTTAAAATTGATAATTGTAATTTATCCCAATCCACTTTTTTAGAAAGGGACGGATGCTCTTGATAAAACTTATTAAATCTATTTTTTGCCCAGAGTATAAAAGGACGAAAAGCTAAACTAATATGTAATTGATCCGGCTCATGTAACTTTTCATCTCTATGAAGGGTTAATGCTTCGTCTATCCAATTCATCCATAACGGATTTTGATGTGGTTCTAGTTTATTCTGTTGTAACCATTCTTCATTTTCAGAAGCCTTTAATGCTTTAATAAAGAGTTTTTCATCTAACTGTTCCATCTGAAATCTCTTGTTTATYGAATCATCATTCAATAAAGTTGCTTCTTTCCATTTGTTACGATAATTTCGAATTTCTTCTTCAGTTAGTTGCATTGTATCGATATTATTAGCTAGTTGAATTCTTTCATTTATAGATAAAGACTTATACAAATTAGCCGAGATTAATGGTTTTATGTTTGTATTTTGCTTCACTTTTCTCAAGTCTCCATTTCAACATAATCTTTTTTTGAGTAACCTAGTATTTAAAAAACACCATAATGTAAATTATATACATTTACATTATGGTGTTTTTGCTACTCTAATATTTATTTACAACTATTAGCAGTATACTTTTGAAAGTGAAAGACCAAGCGCTACTCCGCCACCAAAAGCACAAAGTGGAGTAGTTTCAGGTTGAACATCTCCACCGCCAGAAATGCGTGTTAACTCTTCTTTTGATACTTCTACTAATTTTGCACCTGCTGGATGTTTTACTGATAATTCTTCGATAACTTGATTACGATTCATAATAGAATTCCTCCTTTAATGTTAACTACAAACTGTATTTTATATCACAAAGTCTTTTATTTATAGTTCGCAAATTTGCATATTTTTTATTATTTAGTTAAATCATCTTATTATTTTTAGAATACTTTTCTTTCATATACATTTGAAATATAACTTATACATAAGTGATTTTTTATTTGGACCACAAATTCAATAACCTAAGAAAATAAAAAACTACCTGCCCTCTAAAAAATGGGAGACAGGTAGTTCTTTAAACCAATTTTCATTTTAAAATTAGCAACTCTGCTTAGATAGAGCTAAACCAATAGTTATTCCATTAATATAAAGGAGAGGCGTTGTTTCAGCTTGAACATCCCCACCACCATAAACACGTGTTAACTCTTCTCTTGATACTTCTACTAATTTTGCACCTGCTGGATGATTTACTGCTAATTCTTCAATAACTTGATTACGATTCATAATAAAATTCCTCCTCTAACGTTGACTACAAATTGTATTTTATATGAGAAAGTCTTTTATTTATAGTTCGCAAATTTGCATATTTTTTATTATTTATAAAATATTTTTCATACTTTTTTTAATTTATATGAAACAAATTAAAATATTGCTCAAATTTAAATAGGGTCTTTTTCGAAATTCATCGAAAAAGACCCTATTTATGCATATATTTGATTACTTACAAACCAAATATACTATTTATTTAATCAATTCTAAAGCCTTATTAACATTTATTAGACCATATCCATATTTATCGTCTTTACCAGGTTCCCCTAAATCAGTTGAACTCTTTTTTAATATATTTTTTAACTGAGCTAATTTTAAAGACTTTCGTCCTTTCTTTTGTTGTTCAGCGATAAGAACTCCAACTGCTCCAGATACCTTTGGTGCTGCAACACTAGTTCCCGCCATCAAAACATAACCTTCTGGTAGGTTTAAAGCCTTGCTTATTGGAGGTTGTGGTAAATTAGTTGGATAAGTAGTTAATG
>NZ_JBFTMA010000437.1:0-3719 GCF_056396725.1 Bacillus sp. 05T31 | reverse complement strand
CACCAGAACCAAGCGAGCTAACCTTGTAAGCTAGACCTAATCAGGACATTTATTTTCGTTCGTTGAGTTCGTTTGTTTTGTAAAACAGGGTAAATCTATCAATTCTATTAAATCCTTCAATTTAACTATTACATATTATTATTTGATTCATATACTGTAGTAGATTACTAGAAAGGAGGCGTAACCATGGATAGTTGCGTTTTGTTTGTAAATGGACAACCTTTTTTAGTTCTTTCAGTAGCTGGTATCGAAATTGCTAGATTAGAGATTTCTCTTCAAGTAGCATTAGCTCTAAGAGTGCTTGGAATACCAATCTGTGATTAATTACCCTATCAAAAGAAAAAGAGGGCATTAGCTCTCTTTCTTTATTTCCCCCTTATCTTTCCTTAACAACAAACAAGACGCCAMCCAGATCAYGGYARCKYCTACGATAATTGCTATTGGTTTAATCATTAGACCTAATCGTATTTTTACTAAAGAATACAATTTCTTCTTTTGCTTCTGGAATCTGTATTAATGCGCCCACATTAGCAATAGCATCTCCTAATTCTTCAAATGCTTTCGTACAGCCTTCAGCCGTTTTCTTTAATCGTTCAAGTTTTACTTCTGCTTCATAAGTATCAACATTAACTTCGATATCCAATGTATTTCTAGGTTTCCTTACTTCTTCCATCATTCATCCTCCTAATCAAATGTCCATTTTGTCCAATAAAAAAAGAACACTATAAAGTGTCCTAAGCTTCTGAGTATAAGGTATACGACAATGCCTTGCCCGTTCTAATGGCGCAACATAGAAGAGCTTTATAGCGGAATATATATAGCTCTCGGAAAAGGAATAAGTTGGTTGGCATTGACTCGATATTGTATGTTTGGGGATCCCTTATGTGCAATAAAAAAAGAGCCCTATAAGGTTCTCGTCCAATACGATTATAAAGAATGAATACGTCGTGTTCAGTTATTAATATATGCTTGTCTCATTCAAAATTTTACTGGTTTAATGTGTAATTTCTATATAACAAAGAAAATTATTCTTTCTAAACCCGGAACTAACATCTATATCGGCTAATTCCTGGTTTACAAAAAACAAAAAGCCATCACCGAAGTGACAGCTTTCAAGGGGATGGGAGAAAAGAGAGAAAACAAATGGCAAAGTTTCTCTTAGATTAAGGCTGAGTATCCTCAACCTTCTCCAAATCACCGCATCATGTAATTTTTAGCTCTTATTAGCTACGCGCTTTACGTTCGGTGACTGGGAGAAGAATAAGAATCTTCTCTTTTATACTCCGTAGAGTCGGCTACTTAATGTCATTTTCACCATTTCGTTTACACAACGTTTAGGAATATCTTTTAATCTATAAGACGCATATGTTTCTTCCGGCGCCTTATTTGAACCAACACATAAGACTGAGGGGAAGGTTCAGCTGTATTGGCTCAAACAAAGAGCGGAAGCTCTCTGCTCGTTTAGACCTATATTTTCATAACGCTACAGTTCATTCAATCGAACGAACCATCACCACATTTGTAAAATAATCCATCTCGAAATCAAGACCTTGAAAGTAGTTTCCGCTACCTCTCAGTAATAATAGTGTATCACCTAAATATCAAGAACAATGTGTCATCGTTGTGGCATGATTGTGGCTTCTTTTCATTCTGCTGCTTACTCTTCTAATATGGTCATAGCTATAACCTAGCTTACTAGCAACCTGTTTTAAATTGRATTCCATTACATCACGTAAATATATAATTTGTTGTTCCAAACCTTTCTTTTTACTCATAACATACTGCGCTTCCCTCATTAGTACCTTCTTATCAGTAATACGTTGTTTTAATCGTTCTGACTTCTCCATAATCCGATCATGACGACCTGCAATTTCATCTAAAGCTAATGGAATTTGTCCTCCTGTTACACGGTCCTTGCTGTAGTCTGTTACTCCATTAAACTTAGGCGCATTCATATGCATATTTTTAATCAGGTATTCATGTTCTAACTTCAGGTTCTTTAATTCAATCTCCATTAATTCAATTTCTTCTCCTAAGTTTTGATAAATGTTTGTTATGGTAAATTCCCCTATTTCGAATTTATGTTTTTAACATCACATAAGGTGCGTGAAATTTTAATATCTCATTGTTAAATAAGGGAACATCACGCATTAACATAGCCCCCACCACACTATTGCGTGTTGTTCCGTTATCCATTTAGCCTTTAATAACTTTCGTTTCTTGGTACTCATCTTCTCTTTCGCTGCTTCTATATTATTAGCAATCCTTGCATGGTCCTGGTCTAGCTGAATCCTTCCATCTAACACCCCTTGAATCAATCCTGATTCATCGATGTATTGTATTGTAAGTAATCAACTGGTGCTCGTTCCGTCTGATCTACCAGGTATCCATAAATATCAAGGTCTGCTCTTGGTATCGACTTCTTACCTTTTGGCTGCTGTGACATCCTTACATAAGCTTGAATGACTGATAGTGGTACCAGAAATACTGACTTGTCCTTGCTAAATTCAATAAGGAAGAAACAAACCGCTCCCATTTTCTCTGCCTTCTCCAGGTAATCTAATTGATGCTGCGCGATTTTACTTAAATCAAATCGTGTAAGACTCTGCGTTGACTTTGCTTCAAATGCTACTGCTCGTCCTTTATAAACGCCGTCATAGTCTACTGTACTTTTAGCTTCATAGAATCCATTTAATACACGGCCACCTTTACTTTTTAACACCTTCACAGGAGTTGGATGCTTGTTTATTAGCGCCACTCCCCCTCTTTGATACATTTCGTTTGATAGATTAATAAGCATTTCAAATGCCATCCCACGGTTTCCTAGTCCCATTGTTATTCCTCGCTTTCTACTTGTAACTTTCTATTTTAATTGAATATGCAACATTTAACATTTTATTATTGTAATATTTCTTTATTAACTATCATTTTCTAGTGCATCATTAAGATCCATTGACAAATCAACATTTGTAATTTAATTCCTTTTGTTAATCACTGGCAAGATACTCTTAAACAATATATTTCGATAATTATATTGGAATTTCTTGTTCTACACATCTATACGTATTTTGTGTATTATATAGCAGAAGAGTAAGGTAAGAGTTACTCTTTGCCATTTTAGGAAAGGTTCTGTTGGAGACAACAGGACCTTTTTTCGTGAAAGGATTATTTTGTTTAATTCTCACCACTAATCATTAAAATATCCTATAATCGTTATATAATGAATTTAAATAAATAATTAGAAGTAGGTAAAATGTCAGTTACACTAGAACTTATTCTTGTCATTCTTATAGCGATTAGTGCTGTTGGTTATTAGATAAAAGAATTTCAAAAAACTAAGAAAAGAACTCTTGGAATTTCACTAGAATTTTTAGTGCTTTTCTGGTCAATATGGAGAATATCGACTATTATAATCTAATTTGTAGATTATAAGTTCCTTTAAATGAAACTCAATATTCCGTCAATACTATAGATAACCCAGTTGGAACGAGACCTCCATTAGGTGAGCAGTTAGCTTTTGCTAACTGTTCTTTTATTTGTAAATATTCACTAAGTTGACAGTACATACATAGAATATTTTGTGTTCCTTTCTTTATAAAATAAGGTAGTCTTTACAAAGTGAATGATCTCGTCACGAGAGCACTTTATTAAGTGCTCTTTTTTAGTTTTAAACTAATACAAATATTTGTAAATATTCACCGAGTTGACAGTACATACAT
>NZ_JBFTMA010000436.1:0-4440 GCF_056396725.1 Bacillus sp. 05T31 | reverse complement strand
CGCTACTTGTGCGTCCTTTGAATAAATATCATTACCTTTTGAAACTAGTTTTTGAATAGAGAATGTTAACGCATCCATCTCTTGCTGAGACATATTTTTAATAGGAAATAACGATGTATTTGAAAGAGAATAACCACCGTCCCTTCCTTTAGTTGTATCAATTTTAATACCTGCCATTTCAATATCATCACGATAAATGCGGACCATCCGCTCTTTTACTTCTAACAACTCCGCTAATTCACTAATCTTCATTTTCCCTCTCGCATGCAGGAGTTCAATCATATATAGACAGTTACTTAATTTGCTCATATAATTCCTCGTTTCTATTCAGCTATCCTCATTCAAGTATAAAAGAATAGAATCATCTTTTAAATTCTTTCTATATATTCCCCAAAAATATCAATATATTACCCCAAAATGTACAGTAGCACACCCATGACATACACCATCTTCAAAAAGATGTTCTGGCAAAGTCTTTGTATTACAAAACTGACACTGCTGATATCGCCTCTTTCTAAAATCAGCCACCATAATAATACTTTCTTTAATTTCCACCGCTTTCTCACTGTCACTTAATTCCTCTAGATGTTCCCATAATAATATATGATGAGTAAATCTCTCCATATCTGGTGTACATGGACTGTTCCATACTATTCCATGGAAACCTATTTCTAACCCCATCTCTCCCGCACGAATTTTTGCTAATTTCATTAATGACTAATCTCCTTTATTCCATTAAAACAATTGCCAAGTACATCCCTCTGCACTTGGCAATGCTTTTTAAATATGAACTTCCTCTTTAGCGATATCTGTTAACATTTGAATAACATTTTGACAGTCCGTATCATTAAATAATTCGTTCATAGCCTGTATAACAACATCTTCATCCGACCAATTACTTATATTACTTGTATTTGTGTAAATTCTTGTATACGACGCTTCTGGCCTTTTCGCTGCTGTGCTTATTTTTCTCCCTTTACTTTCAAGCCTTGTTAATAGTGCTAATCTCTTTTGTGATTCTAGTGGTCCAATTTCTAGTGTCAATTTCAATCTATTATCCTTCAAGCGTTCAAACCACATAATTGCACAGTTATTTAACCACCAATTCCATTTCGGTGTTCCAAATTGTTCTTCTAGTTTGCGGAACTCCGGTATAATGAATGATGGTAGTCGGTGATGAATATTGTAAAAGCCTTCTTGGAATTTTTGTTTATGGACGAATAATTGAAATGCATTAGCTAAAGTATCCGCATCTGTTTGAATGCTTTCTATCGCAACAATTTCAGAAGAAGAATCTTCTTCTCCGTATACAAGCCCTTTTATAGTATCGCCTATAGCTGCCACCACTTGATTAAAATCAGCATTGTTATACATATCATTCATCACACGGAGAATTTCATCTTGATCTGCCCAATCACTTATATTTTCATATCCAGCATAAATTCTTGTATACATGGATCCAGCTTCTTTTGATTTTTCTTTAATAGTAATTCCATTTTCCTCTAACTTGCATAGTAACTTTAATCTTTGCTTATATTCCAACGGCCCAACTTCAACGATAAGTTTCATACGCCCATCTATTTTTCTTTCGAACCAAGTTATAAGAGCATTATTTAGCCACCACTCATGATTTGGAACTCCAACAATCTCATCAAGTTGTTTCCATTCTTCGAAGATGAAAGATGGAATACGAATGTGTTCATGGTAGCAATCTTCTTGTATTTGATTTTTCTCTACAAACTGTAAAAATGCCTCTCTCATGACGCTATTTCCAGCTCCATGTATAAAGTGAAGCGTTTCAGCATACTTCTTATAAATTTTACAAAGATCTTCTTTTTCTTCAGCATTCAATTTCTTTACAGCACGTAACAACTCTTTATCAACAAACTTTCCAACTACTTTTCCGTTACCATTTAAGCATAGAAAATCAACAGCGGCCTTATGACTCTTATACACTGTTAACGCTAGTTCAATGTCTTCCTCATCACGAACAAGTTCCCCCTCTAATATATCAATATAGTAGGAAAGGAAATCTTTTATCGTACTAGACGTATACTCACTATAAATCTCCAATTGCCCTTTTAGGATATTTAATATATCCCCATAATCTAAAGTAAGATACGACTTATGACTTGGCGCGCTACCATCTAAACTTAAAAAGATTGGAATGATTGTATACCCTTCATATTTCTCGCTAACAAAGTTTATGTAATTTTGTAATTGTCCATCTGATTCAGATGACTTATATTTATTTTCAATCAAAATAGCAACCTTTTGCGCCTCTGATATTGCCAAAATATCAATTCTTTTATTATTTTTCGTTTGTACTTCGCGAAATACTTCCAAATCTTGAAGTGACTGCTTATGTAACTTAATAAAATTATATTGACCTATTAACTCCTCATTCTCTGCTTTTACAAACGTTTTAGAAATTATCTTATTTACAAACATAGAACTTAAATGATGATTCTCCGTCGGATCCAGTAACCAAGCAATCATATTAGAATGCCTAATCTCAAACTTATCTACCTTCAATATTTTAAAAGGATTAAAACGATTAAATTTACTATGTAACTTCTCAAACTCAATTGAATTATCTAACAGTGATAAAATCTCAAAATTATAATCCATTCCCCACACCGCCGTTTATAAATTTGTGAATCAATTCTCCTAAATAATCATTTTAATAAATTGTTATAAGTAAATTATAACTTATAATGTGGCATTATTCATGTCACATATCCTATTTTTTACAAATAAACATGCATTAATCATTAAATTTAACCATCTCCCCATATTCCCTAACACTCTCCTCCAAAAACCCCCTCGTCTCCCCACTATCCTTATAAAAATCCTCCCAACCCCTCTCCCTCAAAATCCCCTTCCAACTATCACTCTCCACCATCCGCTTAATAATACTATCCCAATAAGCAAC
Source organism: Bacillus sp. 05T31 (assembly GCF_056396725.1). Lineage (NCBI taxonomy): Bacteria > Bacillati > Bacillota > Bacilli > Caryophanales > Bacillaceae > Bacillus > Bacillus sp. 05T31. The sequence goes on along the minus strand of NZ_JBFTMA010000436.1, from coordinate 1,505 downwards.
CTCTTCCTCTGTCATATCTTTCGGGCCCATAATCCCTTTCCAGTGCTGGAAGATGACGTTGATTCCTTGTTCTTTCCAYGTTGGGATTTCTGGTAGTCGGTCTAGTCGTTTTGATGCGGATACGGCCAGTATTTTTATTTTGCCGGCTTTGTATTGTTTTTCGGCTTCGGATAGGGTCATTGTTGCGGCGCCTATTTGTTTGTTCGTTAGGGCGTTTATGATTTTTTCTTTGTTTTCGTAGACGAAGAATTGTAGTTCGGCAGGGTTTATGCCGAATGCTTTGCTTACTTGTACGAAGGATAGGTGATCGTCGTTTCCTAGGCCTGGGGCAACGCCGATTTTGAAGTTTTTCTTGTCTTGTTTTAGTTGTTCCATTAGTTCGTTTGCGTTTTCTATGTTTGATTCTTTTGAGACGACAACGACTTCCCAGTCCGATGCAAGTAGCGCGAGCGGGGTGAAGTCTTTATATGTTAGTTTACTGTGGCCTAGTAGGTTGTTCGTTATGAGTAAGCTTGAGTTAATCGCCAGTACGTGACCGCCTTTTTGTTTCGTATATTTCCATCCGACGTCACCGCTGCCACCTACTTTGTTTGTGACAGTGATTGGTTTTGTGAAGATTTTTTCTTCTGCCAGCGTTTTTTGCATTGCTCGTGCCGTTAAGTCCCATCCCGCTCCTTGAACGTTTGGCGCAACGATTTCTACTTCTTCTATGTTCACTTTATTTGTGTGCGTTTTTTCTACRGAACAACCAGCTATTACTCCTGTCATGATCCATATACATAGTAATAATCGTTTTTTCATAGYCCTCGTCCTATGCGATATTTTCGTTCTGGTCGTCCGATAATGCCGTATGTGTACTCTACTGTGCAYTCRTTTGTCGCTACTAAGTATTCTAAATATCTTCTTGCGGTTGTTCTGGAGGCMCCCATTTGTTCTCCCATTTCTTCTATTGTAATTCCCTCTTCGAATCCTTTTATAATTCCTTTCACTTTTTGCAGTGTTARYGGATCAACACCTGTCGGTAARTTTTTYATGTCTTGTRTTTGCGAAGTRCCGAARAARTTATCGATKAGTGCTTGATTTACTTCATTGTTACTATGTAATAGTTGCTTCTTTCTTTTATATTCTTCAATTGTGCGAACAAATTTATCTAACGTGACCGGTTTTATAAGATAGTTGCTTACGCCATTTCGAATTGCTTTTTCTAACATATTGTTTTCATTCGCCGCTGTAACCATAATTACGTCAACGTCTGGGAAGTCAGCATGGATTTTCGGCAATAAGTCTGTACCAATTCCATCTGGTAAATAATTATCTAATAGAAGTAAATCGATTTCTTCTTTTTGTAGTAGTTCCATCGTTTCTTTTGCGTTCAATGCTTTCCCAATAACTTTTACATCTTTTATTTTTGATAAAAACTCCTCTTGAATTTGCGCTACGCGGAAATCATCTTCTGCAATTGCGACCTTCAACATATGCCGCAATTGCGACCTTCAACATATGCC
>NZ_JBFTMA010000435.1:0-3732 GCF_056396725.1 Bacillus sp. 05T31 | reverse complement strand
GCCCTGCTGCCCGTAAACTCCCGATTGGTGTGGGCTAATAATCAGTGGGGGATGAACAAAACCCCCACTGATTAAAGTTTCACTTTATAACATAATGTTTGATGTTTTTGATAAGAAATCTTCTTTTGGATAGTAGCTATTTTTTACAAGAACATTCGGTCCAAGGCATTTCACGGCAGGACAATGGCAACTTAATGATTTTGCTGTTTTTGAGTCACACCATTTGTCGTAAGCTTCTTGTAGTGTATTTGTTTGTACATTACCTAGAAGCGGGACATCACCGAAGTCGGTCACGATAATATTTCCATCGAAAATATTTACGTTCAAACGAGAACGACCATCTGGATCATTGCGGACAGTTACATTTTTACTTTCATGTAATTTCTTTAGTGTAGCTAAATCGTGTTCATTATCACTACATGCATAGAAAGGTAATGTTCCGAATAACATCCACACATTTTCATCACGGATCTCTAATAAATGTTCAACTGCATTTCGAATTTCTTCTTTTGTTAAAATTTCAAGTGTGCTAGCGAAGTCACTCGGATACATCGGGTGAACTTCATGACGTTTACAGCCCATTTCTTCAACGATTTGACGGTGAATATGTTCAATATGTGGTAGAGTTCGTTTGTTTAACATAGTTTCGGCTGATACGAGTACACCTGCCTCTGATAGAGCTTTACTATTTGTAATCATTCTTTCAAATAATTTAGCGCGCTGTTCATAAGTAGGCTTACGCTCCATCATTGCAAATCCGCCTTCAACGAAGTCATCGATTGTTCCCCAGTTATGTGAAATGTGCAATACATCTAAGTAGGGAATAATTTGTTCGTAACGTGCTAAATCTATAGTTAAGTTTGAGTTAATTTGAGTGCGAACGCCTCGTTCATGGGCGTATTTTAAGAGTGGTGTTACATAGTTGTCGACGGATTTTTTTGAAAGCATAGGTTCTCCGCCTGTAATACTTAAAGAACGTAAATGAGGAATCTCATCTAATCGTTTTAATAAAAGCTCCATCGGAAGCGGGTTTGGATCTTTCGGCTGTAATGTGTAACCAACAGCGCAATGCTCGCAACGCATATTGCATAACGTCGTCGTTGTAAACTCAACGTTTGTTAATAGTAGTTTGCCGTACTCTTCAAGGTCCATATACGCTTCCCATGGATCGTAAGAAGGAGTAATCGGCTTCATTATTTGTGATATCGTCATATGAAATACTCCTTTGACTATTGAAATAACAATTTGTCCATTCTCTATAATAGAAGAATATGAGCTTTTTATAAAGTGAAACTTTTTTGTRAAAAAAGAGAGAGGGCTTACATTATAATGAATTACTGTGACGAAATTGATGAAATTACATGCCCATAGCAATCATTTTTGCGGTATAATAAAAGCAACTCGAATTAAAAGGAGAGTGCCTTCATGGGAAAAGCAATTCAAGGTAAAGATTCACAGCTAGTATATTTGAAAGAACGTTTAAATATGTTCATTGAAGTAATTGATACGATTGAACCAGAAGAGGTAGAATTAGAAGATGTAGATCGTCTTCTTGCAATGTTAGATGAATTAGAACTGAAATGTGAGCAATTTAAAAAAGACGAATAATATATTAAAAAGGCTGCCACTACAAAATTGGCAGCCTTTTTCTGTACGGATAATAGAAGGAATATAGAAAAAAAGGTATAATCAAGTTGTGAAAAATTTCATTTAACCTTTAATGGCGTGAAATAAATAAACAGCTGAAGAGTATAACAATGGAATTTTCATTTCATAACGTTTTGGTAGCGTTCACAATTGAGGGGGAAGTAACAATGGAAAAGCTTCAAGAAAGCATGTATCAACTAATTGTTGAAACGTCAACGAACTTACCGAAAGATGTTCGTCGCGCAATTCAACAAGCGAAAGAACGAGAAAATGCAGGAACTCGTTCGGCGATGGCACTTGGCACAATTACGAATAACATTAAAATGGCAGATGATAATATCTCGCCAATTTGCCAAGATACAGGGATGCCAACGTTTAAAATTTATACACCAGTTGGTGTGAATCAATTAAAACTGAAGGAAGCTATCTATAGTGCGCTTGAGCGGGCGACAAAAGATGGTAAACTTCGTCCAAACTCTGTTGATTCTCTTTTTGGAGACAATAGCGGAAATAATTTAGGACCAGGTACACCTGTTATTAAGTTTGAACAATGGGAAAAAGATTACATTGATGCACGTTTAATTTTAAAGGGCGGCGGTTGTGAAAATAAAAATATTCAATATAGCCTGCCTTGTGAAATAGAAGGACTTGGACGAGCTGGGCGTGATTTAGAAGGAATTCGTAAATGCCTTCTTCATGCAGTATATCAAGCGCAAGGTCAAGGGTGTAGCGCAGGAGTAATCGGCGTCGGTATCGGGGGAGACCGCACATCAGGTTACGAATTAGCAAAAAATCAATTATTCCGTACATTAGATGATGTAAATCCAGTTCCAGAATTACACAAGCTTGAAGAGTATGTATTAGAGAATGCGAATAAGCTTGGCATTGGTACGATGGGATTTGGCGGAGAAACAACTTTATTAGGTTGCAAAATTGGAGTATATAATCGTTTGCCAGCGAGCTTCTACGTATCTGTTGCGTATAATTGTTGGGCATATCGTCGTCTTGGCGTAACAATTCATCCTGAAACAGGTGAAATTATGGATTGGTTATACCARGAAGGTGAAGATACACTTCARCAAGAYGCTGCGCAAGAACAAACAGAGCAGCGTGAAATCGTATTACAAGCTCCAATTACAGAAGAGCAAATTCGTGAACTTCGTGTTGGTGACGTTGTTACAATTAACGGCATGATGTATACAGGGCGTGATGCGATTCATAAACATTTAATGGATAACGATTGTCCAGTAGATTTAAAGGGACAAATTATTTATCACTGTGGTCCAGTTGTAGTGAAAGATGAAAATGACAATTGGCAAATTAAAGCGGCAGGCCCAACGACAAGCATTCGTGAAGAGCCATATCAAGGCGATATTATGAAAAAGTTCGGTATTCGTGCTGTAATTGGTAAAGGCGGTATGGGTGCTAAAACATTAGCAGCTTTAGAAGAACACGGTGGTGTGTACTTAAATGCAATTGGTGGTGCAGCGCAATATTATGCTGAATGTATTAAAGAAGTGAAAGATGTTGATTTCTTACAATTCGGTATCCCAGAGGCAATGTGGCATTTACGTATCGATGGTTTTAAAGCAGTTGTAACGATGGATTCTCATGGTAAAAGTCTACATGCTGATGTTGATAAAACATCACTTGAAAAATTGGCGAGCTTTAAAGAACCTGTATTTAAGTAAAGAGAAGTGCATCTCGAATTATTCGAGGTGCATTTTTTTGGTATATATAGAAAAACATGTTCAGCATGAAAGAAAGCAGGGAAACAGAAACTACAGGTACGATTATATATGGAAAGGAGACTATTTATGAAATATAAATGGTTATATATAGGTCTCATTTTTTCAATTATGATGGCACTTGTTCCAGTTTCAACATTTGCTTATACGAATACACCACATAACTGGGGAATCCCACGTCCTAAAAATGAAACGGTGCCAGATGCAGGGAAACTATATACAGAATTACTACAAAAAAATGGTGGGTTTTATTTAGGAGATACGAAGAAAAAAGATATTTATTTAACATTTGATAATGGATACGAAAATGGATATACAGGAAAGATTTTAGATGTAC
>NZ_JBFTMA010000434.1:0-4404 GCF_056396725.1 Bacillus sp. 05T31 | reverse complement strand
ATTATAACCAAGTCCCTTTAAATCATCATAAAGCTTACTTGCTCTAACCTTTGTACGACAGAAAATAACTGCTAAAAATGGCTGATCACGATCCATAACAAAACGAAGTGCATCTGGCTTTGCACGATCTGTCGTCTCAATGACACGCTGCTCAATTGTATCTACCGTTACTTCTTCACTTTGTACTTGAATCATTTGCGGCTCTTCCATATAACGTTTCGCCAATTTTTTAATATCTTTTGGCATCGTTGCTGAGAATAACATCGTTTGTTTACTATCAGGTGTCTCATCTAAAATATCTTCAATATCATATAAGAATCCGAAATAAAGCATTTGATCTGCTTCATCTAGTACAATCGTTGAAAGATTACTTAAATCAATTGTTTCACGTCGTATATGATCTAATAATCGTCCTGGTGTCGCTACAACAATATGTGTATTACCTTTTAATTTTCTCAATTGTTGTGCTACATCTTGTCCGCCATATATCGCTAGTACATTAATATCTTCTCTTTGAACAAGCATTTTTTTAATTTCAGTTGTAATTTGCAGTGCTAGTTCCCTTGTTGGTGCAACAATTAAAGCCTGAACATCACTAGACTCTGGATCGATTTTTTCTAAAATCGGTAACACGAATGCTAACGTTTTACCCGTTCCTGTTTTCGCCTGCCGAATTCAAAATATACTTTTTAATTTTTCTATTACTCCAAATTAAACTTGTATAATTCGGATCTTCATGTAGATTTCGAAACCACTCTAATTCGCTTAATTTGGCAATATGGTGTTTTAATTTCATGTCATTTCGAGGGTCAACTCCCCTACTGAGTTGAAACGTTTCAGTGGGGACTTGAGTTAGAACGCTAGGTCTTTTCATCTATCGCTAGACAGTTTGACGCTCTAGAATTCATGCCACCTTACRGTAACACCCCAAGTAWGTTTTTGGTTGGTACTAGAAACGAACAATCGTTTCCCCACTTGCACCACCCTTTYGAAAAAGAGCAGTTCTTCCTTATRGAAGAAGCCACCACTCAGATGAATCCGGCGTGTGCTACAAGCCCCGACAAGTCGAGTACACATGGATGGTTGACRCACCCACTAAGCTATGCACRAAGCAACAGCCTTACGTTTTTGCACTTYTAATAGAATCGGCGTTTTYACTTTRAGATTKTCATCCAATTCTACAACTYTTGATTTTTSCAATGTATTCAACGCACCATTAATATCAGCRTGRATACATKTTCCTGATTTACTTTGATACAKTCCACGAGTGATTCGTTTGCCACTAAAGCGATAATGCGTCCTRTCWTCCTTAGACCAAACTGGAACCCTATCTTTRTCWAGAAAACTAGCTTTTGAAGTATAGCTTTCTTCTTGTTTYAAAAATCGGATRCCTTCTTTTACACATTTATTCTCAATTGCTGMAATCAGTTTATGAAATGGGATTTGAACAAATTTTTGGTTATTCTTTTTTCCCATATCAGATTTTTGTTTCCAACCAGTGTTATACCCTACGACAACCGTATCTATACTGAATGCTTTCACTTTTTTGAACAACAAACCTACAGTTTGTGAAATGTAACCATTTATTTGTCTTTCTCGTTTATGCCAAAGTGCAGCCATTTTGTTCGTTACAACTCGTTTTGAAAGTCCATTTTCCACATTTTTCAGTTGCAGATTACGTATCATTTTGTTGAAGTACTGGTTAATGGATTTAAGTTTTTTTCCATCAATTAAAAATGTGTCACCTGTATTTGTTGCGCAACTTACTAATCTGTCTACACCTAAATCGCAACTCAAAGCGTTACTAGTAGTCGTGGATTGCTTCTTCATTTGAGAAACGTGCATTTCATATGTGTAATGCACCTCAAAGAACCGACCTTTTTGCTTCGGTACAATCTCAATGTAGGAGATTTTTTTATTTCTTACGTTTTTAGGCATACTTATTTTAATGGAACCGAATTTTTTTCTGAATGCCACATTCATCGGAATCATCCAATACCCGTTATCATCCACTTTTGGAACTTGATAGATTTCAATGATTCGTTTGTCCGTTGAACCAGAATAATTCGGAAACCTAGGACGGCCTGTGAATGTTTCCGGTTTTTTCTTCCACTGTTCCCATGCTTTAAAAAAGCTTTTTACTTCTGTAAATAAGGCTCTACGAATCGCTTGAACAGAGTTTGATTGGACGCCCGAGTAGTTCATATCGGCTTGCATGGCAGTGTCCACTTCTTTTACAGTAGCCATCTTGTTATTATTCAGATAACTTTGTTTAATCGTGTACAATCCAACATTTCGCAACGCTTTTGAACTATGTGACATGCGTTGCAGTAAACGAAATTCTTTCGCAGTAAGGCAAGCTCGTCCGATATTCTGTTTCTGAGTGAAGCGTTGCATGTTTTCTCTTTTCTTTTGTTTACGTAATACTTTCACTGCTTTCTTTCTACCCATTGTTTTCACCACCTTTCTCAGGGGGTTCATTAAAATCATTTCATTCCTTGTGATTCAATGTACTTACGGATAGAACCTATAGGTGCACCGCCCGTTGTTAAAAGACAATAACTTCGAGACCAAAACATTTCTTTCCATAGATCATGTTTTATCTTAGGAAAATCTCGTTTCACGAAACGAGAACTAACACTTTTGTAACTGTTAATCGCTTTTGACAAATCAATGTTTGGAACTGAACGGAACAAAACGTGAACATGGTCTTCATCGTGATTCCATTCTTCTACAGTAATTCCTTTTGGCTCAAGTAACCGAATGAAGTGCTCTTTCAGATAATCTGAAATTTCATCGTTCATCACTTTTTTACGGTATTTAATAACCAAAACTAAATGATAGTAGAGTAAGAACACTGAATGATTATTATTATCTAATTTCGTTGTCATATATATTGTCTCCTTATCTACGACTAATTATATCGCAAGACGCAAAAGAAACAAATATTCGCTCTTTAAAAAATTGTTATGAACGAAACAAAAGAGTTCAGCCTACCTTCTGACGGCAATTCATCTCCACCTGAATTGTTGGGTTTCACCCGTAACACAAATCAGATGGAGTCTTCTTGCCGAAAAGGATAAATTAACACACATAAGCTGTACTAAATTAAATAGACTATGTTCAATAGCTAACGGAAGTTTAGTTGCGTAAGAGGAATAGATAAAAAAATGTCGAATTTATTATACTTGTTGAATTTGAGGACTTGGAGGATACATTTTGAAAAAATATGAGTTTAAAAATAACATTCCAACATTGGAAGAGTACAAATATTTGTGCGAGTCTGTGGGATGGACTAATTATATGAATTTTGAAGTGGTGGAAACATCACTGAAGAATTCTGTTCACTGCATCACAGTCAAGGATAATGAACAAATTGTGGGTATGGGGAGAATTGTTGGTGATGGGGCTATCTATTTCTATATTCAAGATATAGTAGTCCATCCAGATTATCAGAAAAATGGAATCGGGAAAGAAATCATGCATATTTTGGTTGAATACTTAAATCAGAATGCCCCTGATAAGGCATTTGTCGGTTTGTTTGCATCACAAGGTAAAGAATCTTTCTATGAAAAATATGATTTTAAAGATTACTCACCAAACATGACGGGGATGTTTACTGTCATTTCAAAAAAATAAACATAATAGATTTTTAATTATACGTCATCAATATTGAAGAAATTGTTCTCACAGTAATGCTTATCTTAAATAAGATCTTCCACGATTGGGTGTGAATATTAAATAAGAAAGGACAGTAGATAGTATATATACTATCTACTGTCCTTTCATTTATCTAACTTTTTTTAATTTTGATTTTGAATTGTATTTTTTAATAAAATTTCACTACATCTTCAGTAGGTAAGAATGTTCTTTCCCCTGGTTGTTCATTTGGCTCACCAAATGGCATTTGTCCTACTAAGCTCCACTCTGCTGGAATGTTCCAAGTTGCTTTCACTTCAGCATCTACGATTGGATTGTAATGTTGTAATGACGCTCCAATTCCTTCAGCCGATAATAGCATCCATACAGTATGTTGTAGCATTGCATTTCCTTGATGAGACCAGAATGGGAACTGATCTTTATACAATGGTGCATTTTCTTGCATTTTTTCTACTGTTGCTTGATCTTCAAAGAATAGAACTGTTCCTACACCTGCATGGAAGCCTTTTAGTCTTTCTACTGTTGCTTCAAAATTTTCTGCTGGCACGCGTGATCTAAGCGTTTCTTTTACGATATCCCAAAACTTTTCATGCTCTCCATCCATTAATACAACCATACGGCCACTTTGCATATTGAAAGAAGTTGGTGCGTGTAAAGCTGTTTTTAAAACTTCTTCAATTCTTTCTTTTGTAATTGTAGCGTTTTTTGTTACTTTACGAATTGAACGACGGTTCACGATTGCTT
>NZ_JBFTMA010000433.1:0-4897 GCF_056396725.1 Bacillus sp. 05T31 | reverse complement strand
GGAAAGGTGTACTTTCTTTTGAATTAGGAGCGGACGGAAGTGGCGGTAAGCATCTTTATCAAGACGAGTATGTTATGATGAACGGCAGAGAAGTCTTTAAATTTGCTGTTCGCCAACTTGGTGATTCCTGTCTTCGCGTGTTAGAAAAAGCGGGACTTACGAAAGAGGATGTGGACTTCTTAGTACCACATCAAGCGAATATTCGTATTATGGAATCTGCAAGAGAAAGATTAAATTTACCGAAAGAAAAAATGAGTATGACAATTGAAAAGTTCGGTAATACATCGGCTTCTTCAATTCCAATTGCAATGGTAGAGGAATTGCAAACTGGACGTATTCAAGATGGTGATTTAATTATACTAGTCGGTTTTGGCGGCGGGTTAACATGGGGAGCAGTAGCTCTTCGTTGGGGTAAATAAGGACTGAGAGAAAAAAAGGAGTGTATTTTGTATGGAAAAAAAGAGGGTCGTAATTACAGGGCTAGGAGCTGTTACACCGATCGGAACAGATGTTGAAACAGCTTGGGAAAACATTAAAAACGGTGTATCCGGAATCGGACGACTTACAAGAATAGATTCAGAACAAATTCCTGCAAAAGTAGCAGCAGAAATTAACGACTTTGAAGTCGAAAAATATATAGATAAAAAAGAAGCGCGCCGTATGGACCGCTTTACGCAATATGCAGTAGCAGCAGCGAAAATGGCAGTTGCGGATGCGAAGCTTGAAATTACAGAAGAAAATGCACCACGCATTGGTGTATGGGTTGGTTCTGGTATTGGTGGTATGGAAACATACGAAGAACAATTTAAGATTTTTACTGAAAAAGGTCCGCGCCGCGTGAGCCCATTCTTCGTACCAATGATGATTCCAGATATGGCAGCAGGTCAAGTGTCAATCGCTACAGGAGCGAAAGGAATTAATACTTGCTCTGTAACAGCTTGTGCATCTGGAGCAAACTCAATTGGTGATGCGTTTAAAGTAATCCAGCGCGGTGATGCTGATGCGATGATAACAGGCGGAGCAGAAGCGCCATTAACAAGTATGGCATTCGCTGGGTTTAGCTCAGCGAAAGCATTAACATTCAATGAAGATCCAGCAACGGCTTGCCGCCCATTCGATAAAAATCGTAGTGGTTTCGTAATGGGTGAAGGATCAGGAATTACAGACGGAGTAATTCCTCCGACGATTAACTATGAAACACCAGATCCAGAATGTGATTTAGATTACGTACCAAATACAGCGAGGCATCAAGAAGTGCGAGCTGTATTAAGTAATTCATTAGGATTCGGTGGTCATAACGCAGTATTAGTATTTAAAGCATATAAATAATATGTACAATAAGGTGTCTTTTCGTAAAGTATTACGAAAAGACACCTTATTTATTTTTTATCACCTTTACGTTCCTTTCTTTTTTGCATATATATAAGAAAAGGAGGGATGAAGGTTGGGGGTTGTTGAAACGGCAGAATGGTTACATCTGTATTATGGACGTCCAGAGAAGCTTTGTGAGAAATTTACAAAGTATATTCCATTACCAAAAGAGAGACTGTATCGCTTTTTAATCTCTAAAGGTATGTATCGCCCAGTAATGCGGGGGGAGCAGGAAATTAAAGAGTTAGAGAAGAAAGAAATTTGGAAAGAACTTAGCATGGAGTATGAAAAATTGAAAGGTTGGCTAAAAGGTCCAGATGTCCCTATCTTTATTTTATTATCAGATTCATACAATCGAACTATACAAGAGGAATATAACGGGAAGGCTGGCTTATCTATGCGTCACGTTATTTTCTTATTCRTATGTGGRCGTAATTCAGTAGAGGAACTAAAAGCTTTATTAACGCATGAATACCATCATATATGTAGGTTACATCAAATTGAGACGAAAGAAACAGAGTATACATTACTTGATACGATGATTATGGAAGGGTTAGCTGARCAAGCTGTGTATGAAAGGTATACAGAAAAAAGATGTGCACCGTGGACTACTTACATTTCAAAAGAAGATGCTATTTATTATTGGAGGAATTCAATACAAGAACGAATAGGCGTAAAGAGAGGTACGAGGGAGCATGATGTTTTATTAAATGGACTGCACTCGTATCCGAAAATGCTTGGCTATGCACTTGGATTTCATATTGTGAAAGATTGTGTAGCATTTGAAGGAGAAAATACACTTTCTTTATTATCTATAGATGCGAAAGAAATATTGAATAAAGCAAATACATTTCATGTTTCATGAAAAACAGGGGAGCTATCTCCTGTTTTTTAATATTATAGAAGAAAAAATAATAATTAGAATATATTTCCTCAAGTGGAATAAAGTTAAGCAAAACTGAACATAATGATTGGTACAAACAGTAGTGAAGTGAGGGGTAGTGAATGTTATATCTACATGATGTATGGGTAAATTGGTTTGAAGGTGAAGAGAATGGGTATAACGTTTGTCATTTTTACGAATGGCGGAAAGATGATACGATTGAGCTATTAGATCAAGTGCCATTATTAAAAGTAGATGCCACATTATATCATTACATCGAGAACGAATTATTAGAGCTTCCGCAAAAATTATTGGAAGACGTATATCATAAGGCTTATATTCGTAAAAATCAYGAACGTTTGCAACAAGAATATTGTTTTGTAGTTACAGATGGAAAAGGAATTATTGCGATTGATTCAATCGGCTATAATGTGCCAATTAGAAAAAGTAGGCTTATACCGCGTCAAGAACAGATGGTATATGAGATGGTAGAGAATGTGCAAGCAGAAAAGTATGAGTTCCAAGTGGAAGAGATTGAAAAAGAACATCATATTTTATCGCCGTCGCCTTTCATTATGAATGGCCTAACTCGTAAAGAAAGACAGTTAAAACAATTATTATTTATGGCATTAGATCAATTACATACAACGAAAAATCCAGCTGAAATTCGCTATTGGTTCACAGAGTGGGATCCATCAGCGTACGGAATGGTCCAACATATGGAGTTTGAAGATGTTTGGGCTAAACTTTATGATGAAGCGAAAACTGGATGGTCTGAGAAGCACGAGCAATTATGTGAGCGCCTTGTAAAAGGACAGCCGTTTTTTGAAAAGTTATGGGAAATGGAAAATGAGCAGAAGGTAAATTAAAAAAACCGCCAATTGGCGGTTTTTTTTATGGAGGTGACAAGAATRTTCAGTGGCTTCGCGCCTTCCTRCGAGGCAAAACMCGCCTCTACGTCAGGAACTCCATCCTCCTCACATTCTGAACGAGCCGCTTCCGCTTTATAAGAAATCCAGCTCCGGCTCCTAGCCTTTCGCGTCTAAGAACCTTCCCCACGAGAAGGTAAAAAGCACCTTCTGTGGGGAAGAACCTTATCCGTCAGGGCTAAGCAGTCGCCTCCGCTTTATAAGTTACCTACGTTTTCTACTTAATCCCATTGCGTTTTCTACTTTACGTAGTTGTTTGAATGCAATGCGGTTTGCTTTTTCTGCACCTTTGTCTAGAATTTCGTCTAGTTCTGGTGAGTTGATTAGTTCGTTATATTTGTCTTGGATTGGACGAATTGCTTCTACGACTACTTGTGCTAGGTCGCCTTTGAAGTCTCCGTATCCTTTTCCTTCGTACATTGCTTCTATTTCTTCAACTGTTTTTCCAGAGAATGAAGAGTAGATTGTTAATAAGTTAGAGATTCCAGGTTTGTTTTCTTTATCAAATTTCACGATACCTTCAGAATCAGTTACAGCACTTTTAATTTTCTTTTCAATTGTTTTTGGTTCATCAAGCATACTGATCATTGCTTTTGGATTCGGATCAGATTTACTCATTTTTTTCGTAGGTTCTGTTAATGACATAACGCGAGCTCCTACTTTTGGAATACGAATTTCAGGAACAGTGAACACTTCACGGAAGCGTTTGTTGAAACGCTCTGCTAGGTCGCGTGTTAATTCCATATGTTGTTTTTGATCATCACCAACAGGTACGATTTCAGTGTTGTAAAGTAAAATATCAGCAGCCATTAATGGTGGATACGTTAGTAATCCAGCTGGAACTGAATCTCTACCAGAAGATTTATCTTTATATTGCGTCATACGCTCTAATTCTCCAACGTAAGCAACTGATTGCATAATCCATCCTAGTTGAGCGTGTGCTGGTACTTCTGATTGTACAAATAAAGTAGCTTTTTCAGGATCGATGCCACATGCTACATAAAGTGCAGCAAGACTGCGAATGTTTTTACGAAGTTGTACGGGATCTTGAGGTACTGTAATCGCATGTTGGTTTACAATACAGAAATAACAGTCGTGTTCATTTTGAAGCTCTGTAAATTGCTTCATAGCTCCTAAATAGTTTCCAAGTGTAATCGTTCCACTCGGCTGAATACCAGAAAAGATAACTGACATAAGTAATTCCTCCTAAATTTGAATGCGTGATGGGGAAGAGAAGGCATACAAAAAAGCCCATTCATCCCAAATTACATAGGGACGAATGGACCGCGGTACCACCCTAATTATTTCACWRCTGTGAAATCTCTCAAGATCCATAATAACGTCTGGATATAACGCCAAAGCCTACTACTTTCGGTTCGGTTTGGTGCTCAAAAGCCCATTCCATACTGTACAATTACTTGTTCACACCAGCCACAAGCTCTCTGAAATTGCCCCAATATGTACTCTTCTTTATCATCGCATACATATAAATTTATTTATTGTTAACTGAGCCCTTTTATATGAAAGGACTAAAGTTTTATAACAAAATGTTTTGCTGATTATTATATCATATGGAATAGTGTTTGCAAACTACATCAAAATAGTAAAGCTAATGAGGATCGAGAACAACCCAAGTACGATACCGGTAATACAAATCGGATACGTCCATTTGAATGAATATGTTTTATAAATACGTTCTTTCTTATCGATAGGT
>NZ_JBFTMA010000432.1:0-3742 GCF_056396725.1 Bacillus sp. 05T31 | reverse complement strand
CAGAATACACAGAGCCAGTAGAAGCTTTTAATCAAAAGGGATACGAATTAACAACTATTGAAATGGAAAAAGGTAAAACGGTACACGGTAAACAAGGAAAAAGTGAAGTCGTAATTGATAAAAGTATTGATGATGTTTCTCCAGAGAACTTTGATGCCCTCTTTATACCAGGCGGATTTTCCCCAGATATACTTCGTGCAGATGAACGTTTTGTTCGCTTTAGCAAAGCATTTATGGATGCGAAAAAACCTGTTTTTGCTATTTGTCACGGCCCCCAATTACTCATCACTGCACAAACACTTGAAGGACGCGATGTGACTGGATATAAATCCATTGCGGTCGATTTGAAAAATGCCGGTGGAAATTTTCATGATAAAGAAGTGGTTGTATGCCAAAATCAGCTAGTAACAAGTAGACAACCAGAGGACATCCCAGTGTTTATTGAAGAATCATTGCGTATATTAGGATAGTTATTATAGGTTAACCAAAGTAGCTAAATAACTACTTTGGTTAACCTTTTTATTTGTAAAAAACAAAATTAACACCATATGAAACATTTCTTCATCTTTAATGATTTTTTGAGACAGCCTCTTTTCTCGTCCCAAAATTTCTAATCACTTTTCATAGGCATTTCTCATATAGTGAAAATGACTATACGATTCCTATCCATAAGTTAATAATGATTTCGCACATATAAATAAAAAAGATAGGAGCTCTATTATGAACAACAATCCACCTGCAACGCCCCAAAACAACTCAGAAAAAAATAGCCGTGACATTAAATTGCAAACATTACGAGTCATCGGACTCATCGTCCTTATTAGTGGTTATATTCTCGTCGCTCTCTCAGAAGTAGGTGAGCTGAAAAYCTTATTAACAAACCCTAACGCCAATCCTGATTTAGCTGAAGTTGATCCGTTTTAAAAATTATATAAAAAGCGRGTCCCAGTATAACTGGTTCGCTTTTTATATAGTTTCATCCAATCTGAGAAACATTTCCTTCATTCTGATACTTCTCTTTCCCTATCGCCTTCATAAATAATAAAATACTGCTCATACCAACGATGAAATATAGAGCGCTCATGCCCCAAGATGCAATAAACGAGCCTAGCATAACACCTAATGCCCCATTCATTTTTGCCACTTGAAAGACCATTCCGTTAATCGCCATATATGAACCTCTTGCCTCATCCGGCACCATGTCCGCCATTATAGATTGACGAACCGGCACATACATCATCTCTCCTACAGTTTGGAAAAGCCCTGCAATTAATAAGATCCATAAACTATTGCTCGTTCCGAGTATTGTAAACCCAATCGTGTAAATGAATAAACCTACATATAAAATTTTCAAATCGTTGAAGCTTTTCAGCATTTTAATAAGAAGCGCTGAACATAACACAACTAAAATTGTATTCTCTGCCGATATCCAGCTGAGCATTCGAATACCTGTTAAATCGAATGTAAAACCATTCCCGAAGAAAAAGTGCACCGTTTCAAATTCCTTCTGTAAACGTATCCCTAAATAATTATTAATTTGAAACTCTAACGATAGTGTACATATACTTGCTGCACAAAAAATTAAAAACGCTCTATCTTTCATCACGACTTTATAACTATCTGCCATATCTTTTAATACATTTTTCTTCTCCACCGTTTTTCGTGCCACATACACTTCTTCCATATATACAGCCATCACATATAAAGTAATAACTGCAATAACTGTTAATCCGATAAACAATTGCAATCTATAGTTCTCAAATAGTAATCCGCCAAATATTGCTCCAATCGCAATTGATAAGTTAATAGCCCAGTAGTTAATGCTGTACATCACTTTTCGATTTTCAGGTGTACTCACATCTATTAACATCGCTTCCGTCGCTGGATTCATAAGTCCAGATCCTAAACTATTCACTAACATAAACACAAATGTTAGCCACGGTGAATCTACATAATCTGAGTTCGCAACTCCCATACAAGCTATGGAAACGACTTGTATACTTTGGCCGATAATCATTACTTTTTTACGACCGAGCCGATCTCCAACATACCCACCATATAAACCGTTAATTAATGCAGCTAGCACATTGATGAGTAATAAAGCACCAGCAATCGCACTACCTAATTTTATTGAAAAATAAATCGCCATAAATGGAAAAATCATTGTGGATACAGTGCGTGTTAAAAACGAAGTTATAATTCTGATTTTTATATTTCGGTGCATACTCCAAAATCCCATTGTTTCCCCCTCCTTATGCTTATTCATTTTACTTTGAAAAAGAGGAAGAAAAAGGTTAGAATATTCTAAAGAGTTTCCCCTTTTATCCCGCATTAACGGGCAGTAAGACCCCCACTGATTAAAGTTTCACTTTATTATAGAAGGAAGTGTATATATGAAAATTATGGACTATTACATTCGTTTAAGATTACATGCACAAGACCAACAACATATACGAAATAGCTTACAAGAATTAGCGGATGTTTTATATTGCAGTACGAAAAACGTAAAGATTTTATTAAAGAAAATGAACGAGGAGCAATTCATTAAGTGGACACCAGGGCGTGGTCGCGGAAATAAAACAGAAATTATATTTGCACATACTTTAGCAGAAGCGATTGAATCCTATACAGATGAACTGTTAACCCAAGAAAAATTAAAAGATGTCTTTCTTCTTTTAAAAGAGCCCCTTCCTCTTGCAATTCAAAAAAAGATAGAAAATAAACTACATCATCATTTTGGATACGAACCTTCAAATGATATGTATGACATATTGAAGATCCCTATATCAAGAAAGATATTACCATTAGATCCCGCTTTTACGGCTGTAACAACAGAGGGTCATCTTATTAACCAAATTTTTGATACATTAGTCATTTATAACGATATTACAGAAAAAATGGAACCACACATTGCACATACGTGGGAATTAAGYGMAGACGGGCTTACGTGGACSTTTYATTTAMGAAARGATATAYATTTTCATAACGAAACWGTTYTAACTTCTAAAGATGTACAATTTTCATTTGAAAGATTGCAGCAAGCTCAATCTCCTTACGCATGGTTAACACAGGAAATTGTTCAAATTGAAACACCATCACCACTGCAAATACGATTTCATTTAGCAAAACCTAACGTTTTTTTCTTACGTTATGTGAGTTCCATGCAACTCGCAATTTTACCGCATGATGCAGTTATTCAAAATCATCACTACATAGGTACTGGACCTTTTAAACTTACTCATTACTCTGAAGACAATATCGTACTCGAAGCGTTCACCCATTATTTTAAAGAGCGTGCGTTATTAGACCGTATTGAATTTTGGGGTATTCCTGATCATTTGCAAATAGATGCTGATTATGAACTACCAAATGAAGAGGAAAATGAAAGGCATGATATACAAATAGAAGAAATAGGTTGTATTTATGCTAGCTTCAACTTTACAAAACCTGGTCCCCACCACGACATTTATTTTCGTAAAGCTTGGAGAGAAATGTATGACGTTAAAACGATACTTTGTAATATAGAGGGGCGACGAACCATTGCTGCATCAAGCTTTTTTCCTGAAAGAAGCCGCCAAGTTCCTAACAGGTCCTACTCTTTAGAAAAAGCGAAAGATTATTTAAAAAAGAGCACCTATAATGGAGAAACGATACATATTTATTTCTTCGCATTTAAAGATAGTGCAAATGATGCACATTTCCTAAAAGAACGCTGCGAACAATTAGGAGTACACCTAGAACT
>NZ_JBFTMA010000431.1:0-3744 GCF_056396725.1 Bacillus sp. 05T31 | reverse complement strand
ATTATCCGGGATAACGTCCCAGCATTTGACCCACGTATAACACCAACAAGGGCAATGGGAGAAGTAGTTGAATGTTTTCGTACATATCCGAATGTATTGCGCAGTAATCATCCACTCAGTAGTTTTGCAGCATGGGGGCAACACGCAGAAGAAATTACAGCGAATCATTCACTTTCCATAAGTTTTGGTGAAGAATCGCCATTACGAAAAATATACGATTTAGATGGATACATATTATTACTTGGTGTCGGTTATGACTCCAATACGTCCATACATTTATCTGAGGTACGTACAGGTGCACGCGAGTTAATAAAGGTAGGGGCGCCTATTATAGAAGAAGGTGTAAGAGTATGGAAAGAATTCGTTGAAATGGATTACGATTCTGACACGTTTGTAGAAATCGGAGTTGAATATGAGCGTAAAGGAACAGTTACGAGCGGGAAGATAGGGAATGCGACGTGCCGTTTTATGAGGCAACGTGATGCAGTTGACTTTGGAACAGAGTGGTTTCGTGCGAAAAATCAGTAAGGGATGGTTATTATGCAGGAGAAAAAAGTATTAATTACGAGCGGCGGTTGTCTAGAAAAATGGGATCAAGTACGTGGACATACAAATTTAGCAAAAGGTACGATTGGAAGAATTATTGCGGAAGAGCTAATGACAAAGGGCGCACATGTAATATATTTGCATGGCTATTTCGCTGAGAAGCCAATGGATGTAAATAACCAATTAGAATTGCACCCATTTGGGGGGATTATTGATTTACAAGATAAGATGAAAAGTATTATTACACATGAAAAAGTAGATGCAGTTATTATGGCTGCTGCTGGTTCAGATTGGGTTGTC
The DNA here is from genome assembly GCF_056396725.1 of Bacillus sp. 05T31. Classification (NCBI taxonomy): domain Bacteria; kingdom Bacillati; phylum Bacillota; class Bacilli; order Caryophanales; family Bacillaceae; genus Bacillus; species Bacillus sp. 05T31. Next base: position 2,898 of record NZ_JBFTMA010000431.1, on the reverse strand, counting down.
GAAAAGATTTGTGACCAAGATGGAACTGTTCTTAATATGAACGGAAAGATTTCAAGTGATATCGCACCGATTATTCATTTTCAAAAAGCACCAAAAGTATTAAAACAAATAAAGAATTGGGATCCAGAAACGATACTCGTCGGCTTTAAACTTGAAAGTGATGTAAATGAAGCAGAACTTATTGAAAGAGCAAGCAAAAGGATGGAAGATGCAAAAGCAAGTGTAATGGTAGCGAACTCACCGCATTCTTTATATTCTCGCGGGGCTGTGCATCACGTTATTGGACAAGATGGTACTGTGAAGTTATGTAATGGGAAAGATGAAACTGCAAAAGAAATTGTCAATATGTTAGAGCATTTATGCAATCGTATTACTGCTATGGAAATTTAAGCTTTTAGAAAGAGCTGTAGTCGCATAGTATATAATGGAGTTAATATTAAATTAGTGGGGAACGTATCCCTCACTAATTATTAAATTGAATCAATAGAATAGGCCATTAGCTGCTCGTAAATGTGTAATACATGATATATACATAATGAACAATTTGTGAGGAGTGGATCCTATGGAACATTTATTAAAGCAAGCTATTAAACTTAGAAATGAAAAGAAATATGCGCAATCAAGAGATATACTAATTGGACTAACAAACTTTACGAGGGATGCAGAAGTGCTATATCAATGCGCTTGGATACATGATGCCATGGGTCTTGAAATGGAGGCGGTTCCGTATTATGAACAGGCAATTGCGAACGGACTTGATGGTGAATCCCTTCGCGGTGCGTATATCGGTCTTGGCAGTACGTATCGTTGTATAGGGGAATATGATAAAGCGATTACTGTATTAGAAGCAGGGATAAAGAAGTTCCCGGAAAATGATGTGATGAAAGTGTTTTTATCACTAGCAAAATACAATGTGAAAAATCATGAAGAAGCGATGAAATTATTGCTTGAAACGGTCGTAAAAATAGATGAGGTAAAAGAATTTGAACGTGCTATCTCATTTTATAAAGATAATTTAAATGAGGTCTTTAAATAAAGGAGAGAAGGAATGAATTCTTCAATTTCACGAAGGCGAAAAGGTGTGTGGATAGGGCTCGTAGCTGTAATTATGTTGTCGAATTATTTAGTATATTCTCTTCCGATTACACCAGCTGTACCAGAGGAAGTAGCGCTCGGTTCATTATTGGATTTTCTGTTTGTAATTCCGGTTATTACATATTTTCTAATTATCCGAAAGAGATATTCGTTAACGTACATCTTTCCTGTCGTAATTGCTGGATACATATTCGCAAGATTTATTATCCCAAGCGATTATTTACAAGCCTATTCATTTATTTCGTATATTATTGTGGCTGGAGAAATTGCTTTTATAGGGTTAGAGCTTTTCATTGTATATAAAATTATTAGAGCTCTTCCTAAAATAATGAAAAAATATAAAGAGTATATTAGAGAATATCAATCATTCTCTTATGCGATTGATAACGCATTTGACGCTACTATGAAAAGAAGCACAGCGGTGAATGTTATTCTTTCAGAGTGTAAATTATTCTATTATGCTTTTTTATCGTGGCGTGTAAAAGTACTAGAAAATGAATTCATATATTCATATCATAAAAAGACCGGTGCAATAGGTGTKTATATCATGATTATTCATGCAACATTAATTGAAAGTATCGGTTTTCATTATTTACTTCATCAATGGAATCCAGTTATAGCTTGGATTTTACTCATTTTGAACATATATGCGATGTTTTATTTTTTAGCCGAAATCCAAGCGATGCGTAAAAATCCAATTATCGTTGCGGAAGAAAAAGTGATCATTCAAATTGGATTAGGAAAGAAAATCGTTATACCATATACACAAATTGATAACATTGCGTTTTATAAAGGCGAACCTTTAACGAAAGAAGAAGAGAAAAAGGTTCTTGACGCAACTGTTATGGAATTCATAAAGGAACCTGCGACTTTTGAAATAACGTTAAAAGAGCCAATTAAAGCRCAGTTGTTATATGGATTTTCTAAAACAGTAAGTCGTGTCCATTTAAATGTTGATAATGAACGGGAATTTTATGCTGCGGTTATGGAGAAGTTGAAATAGGAGTAAAATGCTAAAGTATCACCGTGCGTTTGGTGTATATGGAGTTTGTATTGAAAAAAATAAAAGACCATATATGAATTGTGGTTAATAAAATAGTAGTAGTTCATTAACTCCTTCCATTATAGAAGGAGTTTTTATGATGCGGAATACGGTATACGGTATACTTTCTTAATCAGGAGCGTAAAGGATATAATTAAAAAAGGACTATATGATAAAAGGGGTAACTAAAAAATGAATTGTTTACGTACATCAAGGATTGAAATTATAGAAAGAAAAATACGTTATGATTCTACAACTGTAGATCACGTTTGTTTATTAGTAGAAGCACAACCGAAGAGAATCGTACTATTTCATGAGGTACAGTACCCTTTTACTATGACAGCAAACGAAATAAAATTAACTATTCCTAAAGGTAGTTATACAACCGCATATTATTGGGAAGATCGTCCGTATAACCTATACATATGGAGAGATGATGCTGGGCATTATTTAGGGTCATATTTTAATATCATAAAAAACACACATGTAGGAAATGAGTTAGTAACATTTGAAGATTTAATCATTGATATTATGGTTCTTCCTAATGGTGAGTATTTCATATTAGATGAAGTCGAATTACCTGAGTCATTAGATCAATTTGAAAATGGTTATGTGAAAGAAGCTCTTAACGTATTAACGGATACAATTCATGTCTTCTTACCTCAAATGATTTTAGAAACGGAGACTATATTTAAACAGAAAGAGATTTTTTCTACATGAAAAATAAAAAACTCGCAACTTAATAGCTTGCGGGTTTTCGT
>NZ_JBFTMA010000430.1:0-3749 GCF_056396725.1 Bacillus sp. 05T31 | reverse complement strand
GTTATCCCTCATAAATTCATACCACTCATACGGATTCCACAATTCTTCTTTTGTTTTCAGCTTTGAAATTTCATGAACTAAAATCACATTTTCAGGCGAAGCCATAGTTCTTTCCTCCCTTTTCTTTTACAATAAAAGTGATAGGTCGGTAGTTCAAAGTTGTATAATCTAACATATGTTATTTTAACATATGTTAAAGGAGATTTTTCATTGGAGAACTTGAGAAATATATAAGGGGGATTTTTATGTACGTTGACATTTTATTACTAGCAGAATTAACGACTGGACCAAAACATGGATATGAAATAAAGAAAAATGTTCAAAATCGGTTAGGTGAGAATTTCGAATTAAATCATAATACACTGTATCCCGCTCTTCGGCGCTTCGAAAATATGGGCGCTATAACGAAAAAAATACATAAACAAGTCGGAAAGCCAAACCGAAATATGTACGACATAACTGAAACAGGAGAAGAAATTTTTTCTGAAATGTTAAGAGAGTTTCCCGAAAAGATTGCGACAAATAACGCTGAGTTCCTTGTGCGTATCGCRCTATTTGAAAAACTTGATTACGAAGCTAGAAAAGAAATTTTAACAATACGCCAAGACGTACTACATAAACAACTTACTGCTATTCAATCTTTACATGTTAGCTCATCTTTTATTACAGAAGTCATTGAATTTAGTAAATCACGTATTGAACATGAATTGCTCTGGATTGCATCACTTATGAAGAAAATATGAAAAAATAAAAAGAAAAGTTAAAAACAATGAATGAAAATGAGATTTATTATCAATACTATAATTAATAAAAGGGCAACCACGATTTGGCTACCCTTCAAAAATTTATACTTCTGGATCAAAAGTTTTGCAATCTGTTTCTTCAGTTGTAGATGCATGTTTACCTTTATGACTTACTACATAAATTGCATCTGCACTACATTTATTGCCGTTAGCCCAAAATTTACAGTTGTTTACTTCACATAAAACGTCTTGTGCCATAGTATCACACCTCCTTGTTCTATTATCATTAACAAAATTCGGAGGTATGATACTATTTGTCATGCATTTTTTATTACCTTTTTAACTTTCTTAATGATTCAATATCTCCTTGTACAATAGCATCTATATTTTCGGTTATTTTTTCAATGTCAAAATGCCACCATTGAATTTGCAATAATTCTTCTATTATTGTATTTGTGAATCGTTCCTTTATTTTATTTGCAGGGTTTCCGCCAACAATTGTATATGGTACGACATCTCTAGTCACAACGGATTTAGCTGCAATGATTGCACCATCCCCTATTTTTATTCCGGGCATAATAGTTGTATCCATACCAATCCAAACGTCATTTCCTATAACTGTATCACCTTTGTAAGGTAAATCAGACAAACTAGGTGTATACTTCTCCCACCCATTTCCAAATATATTAAATGGATATGCCGAAAATCCATCCATCCGGTGATTCGCTCCGTTCATAATAAAGGTAACTCCATTTGCAATACAACAAAACTTTCCAATGGTAAGCCTATCCCCAATAAATTCATAATGATATAATACTCGATCTTCAAATGTTTCTTCATCTTTCGCATCATAATAAGAATAGTCACCAACAAATATATTAGATTTCGTTATTGTATTTTTTATAAAATGAACGTTTTGATTTCCTTCAATAGGGTATTTAACATTTGGATTAGGATTCATGTTGCACAGCACTTCCTTTACCATTCATTTCACTTTCTACTGCTATTACTGGCTTTAAATTGTATATAGGTAAAATAAACAATAATCCAATTATAAATAGTAGAGCCGTCCCCTCGTACATCGTACCTAATGAAAACATCTCCTTTAAGGAACCAGCTATACTCATCGTTACTACCATTGAACCGGTGAATAGTGGACTTAAAATGCCGTTCACGCGACCAATAAAATCGGTATCGCTATTTTGAATAATGAGCGTATTAATACCAATTTGGATACATGGAAGAGCTAAACCACTAAAAAGTTGTGCCGTAAGTGTCACCCATAAATTTGTGGAGTAGCCTATAATACCAATTCCAATTGCCTGACCGAGCATCCCTACAATTAACATCTTTTGGGGAGCAACGTTTTTCGCAAATACCATCGCTAAAGCCCCGCCAACAATCATTCCCGCACCATTTACTGTTAGTAACCATTGTAAACTCTCTTTTGATAACCCTAACTGCTCAGTCACAATAAAGATGCCTAGTGGCTGAATTAAACCTATACCTAGTCCAGCTGCCATAAAACAAAACCCTAGCAAAGTTAATGCTTTTTTCTTTTTTACATATTTAATACCATCCAGCATTTCCTGTAACAGCGTAATTTCTTTCTTCTCATTATCATTCTCAAGATCTTTCGGAAGAAATAACAACACAGCTGCTGCAAGTAAAAAAGCGATACCTGTTATGATGATTGAAATATAAATTCCAAAACTATGAAAAATAAATGTTCCAAGAATCGGTCCTAACACCATAAAAATCGCAAATATTGTTTGATATATAGACATCGCTAATTGAATTTGTTCCGTTGATAAATGCTGTTTAAACAACTTCATACCAGATGGTTGAGAAAACTGCGAAAGGATTGCAGAAATAAGCGTCACAAAAAACACGATTTTCCACGTTCCAAACATAAGAGTAATTAATACAGCGAATACGGAAATAGAACTTAACGTCTCACACCATATCATTGTCTTCTTTGGCTTCCACCTATCAGCAAAAGTTCCACCAATGAATGAGAAAATAAAAATGGGAGCAAATTCAGCAACTGAAATCATCGAAATTGCGAATGCATCTCCTTTTGTCATTTCCATAACATAAAGTAATATCGCAAAGTTACGAACCCAAATTCCAACTTGTAAAAATAATGCTGATGCTAGAATCCCTTGCACAAATCGATTTTTTAATACTTGTGATACCCCATGATTTTGTTTCGTTTCTGCAGTCGTCGACATAAAAAAGCCTCCTATTTCGTGTTCTGAACAGGAGGCAGCACAAATCATATGAAAAGACTATATATTCGCAGTGCGAAACACATCCCTTTTCTATACATGCACATACTAATCCTATTCAGAAGAATATTTCGTTTTTTAACGAAGATCTCTTACAAATAGAATTAGTTGATCATTGGGATGTTTTCACCCTTCCGTTTCGAATTTAAATAACACATACATACTCTATGTTAATCATTTGTCGTGTATGCATGTCTCAATATAACTATTCTAAAAAGACAATGGTAATTCCTCTAAAGAACGCATTAAATAATTACCTTGCCAATTAATTTTTTCACGCTCACCTTTTATTTGTAACGATGGCATCCGTTTAAACAAAGTAGTAATAGCAATCTTTGCTTCCAACCTAGCAAGTGGTGCTCCTAGGCAGAAATGACTACCATGCCCAAAGGCAATGTGACGGTTATTTTCTCGTGTAATATCAAATACTTCTGGGTTTTCAAATACTGTTTCATCACGGTTTGCTGAAGCTAATGCGATAATAACCATATCTCCTTTTTGGATTGTTTGTTCGTGAATTTGAAACGGCTCAGCCGCCCATCTTGCAGTCGTCACCTCAACTGGAGAATAATAACGCAATCCTTCCTCAATAGCTGAATCAATTAATTTCGGATTATCTTTTAATAATTGTAATTGCTTCGGATTTTCAAGAAGTGCTAATACCGTATTCGTAATTAAATTCACTGTTGTCTCATGTCCTGCTACGATTAACAGC
>NZ_JBFTMA010000429.1:0-3758 GCF_056396725.1 Bacillus sp. 05T31 | reverse complement strand
ATCTTTACTCAATCTATGACAGTAGCAGTTGTTATCGTTGGCGTTTTAGCGGCTATTTGCTTATGGAGAATAGAAGATTTAGCATATTTATTTGGTGCGAATGAAGTGATTTTACCATACGCATTAGACTATTTACAGGTGTTATTAACATTTGGAATGATATACGTTTTAGAAAATATTTTAAGTACATTTATACGAAATGACGGAAATCCTAATTTAGCAATGGCAGGTCTTGTTGTAACGGCTGTATTAAATATAGTGTTCGACTATATTTTTATTTTCATCTTTGGATGGGGTGTAACTGGTGCTGCTTCAGCGACTATTCTTTCGGCAGCAATTGGTTTCCTTGTATTATTAACTCACTTCTTTAGAAAAAGTAGTATTTTAAAATGGACGAAATTCCACTTTGAATGGGATACGGTTAAACAAATTATGGTGATCGGTTTCCCAAGCTTTACAGCAGAAAGTACAGTTGCAATCGTAACGATCGGTTTTAATATTGCGTTCGTTCAATATGCAGGAGAACTAGGTGTAGCTTCTTATGCGATGGTGAATAGTATTCATGCAATGACATTACTATTATTCTTCGGTGTTGGAGCAGCGTTACAACCAATCGCTAGTTTCCATTACGGTGCAAATTTATCAGAAAGATTGCGTGAAGGATTGCAGTTTGCTGTAAAAATTGCGCTTGTACTCGGAGGTATTGCAATTGTTGTCGGTTTATTCTTCGGGAAATATATTATAGGTTTATTTAATGTTCAATCGCCAGAACTACTGGAGTTAACGTTAACAGGTATTAGTTTATTCTTTATTCAATATGTATTTTTAGGCTATAACATTGTRTATGGAGAGTAYTTCCAATCAGTGCGACAAACGAAAAAATCAGTACTTATAATAATGAGCCGAGGTTTACTATTTGTTATCCCGTTGTTATGGATTATGCCAAAAGTATTTGGTATAAACGGAATTTGGCTCGTTATGCCAGTAGCGGAAGTATTGACAGCAATTATCGTATTTACGATGAATCGTATGAAACATCCTGTTCCGTTAAACATGGCGAGAGAGAAAAAAGTAATATAGTGAAGAAAATCCCCTTGAACAAGTAAGGGGATTTTTTTCATTCTTTTAAACTAATCGCAAAAGATCCATCTGTCTCCTGCACAGAAGCGAAAGCCACATTTTTAATATTTGTAACACCTTTCTCCATTAACTCTGCATGTAACCACTTTTCATTTTTATGGATTAATTTTAAGTTATCGTATTGAATTTGTKAATCAACGATAAGAGCAATTGGTAAGCCTGCATACTTAACACTTATATTCAWATCTTTTGGAGTCAGAGGCACAAGTTCTCTTTTTGGTAAAATACTAATAGCTCCATTCGCTTCTAATATCGCATACTCAATTTCATGAACACTTGGATATCCTGCGACGCGAAGGTTAGAAAGCAATTCAGGGATCGGATATCTACTTTTTTGTAAGTTCTCAAAAATAATATCACCATGTTTAATTAAAATAATGGGGTGCCCGAGAATAAAACGATTTAGTTTGTTGAGTAGGCTTAATTTTGTAAGAAGCAAATGCAAACATGTAATAACGACCATACCGAGAAATGCTTGTAAAGCACCAGCGACTGGTATGGCTTGAAAAGCTAAATAAGATAAAAAGATAATAGCCCCAAAATCATGAGGAGTTAGTTGTGCTAATGCAGATTTACCAAGYAGCTTAAGKGATAGTAAAAATAAGATRAAAAAGAAYGATACRTTAMATAAAAAGARAAGCAATAGGGACACTCCTTCGTGCGAAGTTGTACTTACTATTCCCAAAGATATGATTAATATTACTTTAGAGGGTAATTTATGCTGAATTGGAATTTATCTGTATACAAATGAATCAGTGGATATTATGATAAATAAATAGAAAAAATAGGAGTATATATGAATGTTAAAGAAAAAAATTATAAAGTATAGTTTAGTAATCTTGATGATTGGTGCTGTTTATGCAGGTTTTTTGCAATATAATATTTATAAGTATGGACATATGAAAGCGCCGGATGATGCTGATTACATTATTGTACTCGGATCGAAAGTAAATGGAACAAAACCTTCTTATTCATTGCAATATCGTATTGATAAAGCAGCTGAGTATTTAAAATCACATGATAAAACAATTGCTATTGTATCTGGAGGCCAAGGAAAAGGTGAAGATATTACAGAAGCATTAGCGATGAAACAAGGATTAATGAAACAAAATATTGCAGAAGAGCGCGTTATAATGGAAGACCGTTCGACGAGCACAGATGAAAATATTAAATTTTCAAAACCTCTTATCCCTGAACATATGAAAAAAGGGATGATTGTAACGAACGATTTTCATATGTTCCGAGCAAAAAAGATTGCAGAAAAACAAGGATTGACATTAGAAGGTCTGCCGGCAAAAACACCGAAGCCAATTGTTATTCAATCGAACGTTCGAGAATATTTAGCGATTACACAATATTGGATATTAAATCGAATATAATCAACTTGAATCCCACCTGAAATTTCAGGTGGGATTTCCATTAAGGTAAATCTTACAAATGTGTCATCTTAATGAAAGGTAAAGCGATAGTTTCTAAAGTGGTTTCCTGACATAATRAAGGTAACAAAAAACTTTAGAGGTGAWTCGKWTGAAAGGRAATAATATTTTATCTTCGCTATGTTACTTTAGTATCTTTTTTGCACCGTTTTTACTGCCAGTTATCGTTTACTTCGTTGCGGAAGATGAAGTGAAATATCATGCGAAAAAAGCATTTTGGTCACATGTTTTTCCATACGCAATTTTATTTGGAGGATTAGCATTATCAGGGGTATACGGTTTAAGTTTCAATCAGTCTGAGAGCGTTGGAATTGGGATGGTTATAACGTATGCAGTGTTTATTCTTGTAGGGATTTACTACTTCATTTGGAATATCGTAAAAGGTGTTAAGGTTTTGAAAACGGCGTAAGAAAAATTGTATAACGGGCAAGAATGGGATGTGAATGTGCCATTACTTATCGGTAAGTCGATATATTTAAATTACCGTTAATATAATTTCATATACCGTATTAATAGAGAGTAAAAAAGGAGTAATTCACAAAGAATTGCTCCTTTTTGTACGTATAAGTTGTGAATCTTGAAAAAAATATGTTAATTTTTCATTATGAAGAGAAAAAAGGAGTGGTTTTTATGAATGAGATGATACATAAAATGGAGCAACACGTTTCAGTTCGTAAATATAAAGAAGAACCAATTTCAAAAGAGATAGTAGAAAGAATGGTGCAAGCTGCGCAGCATGCGGCGTCCTCACATTTTGTACAGGCGTATTCTCTTATATATGTAACAGATCAGGAACTAAAGGCTAAACTAGCTGAATTATCCGGGAATCGTCATGTGAAAGACTGCGCAGCATTCTTTGTATGCTGTGCGGATTTAAAACGTCTAGAAACTGCATGTGAGAAACATGGAACAGAGATTAAACATGAGGGAGTAGAGGACTTTATTGTAGCAACAGTAGATGCCTCATTATTTGCACAAAACTTAGCACTTGCAGCTGAATCATTAGGATACGGCATTTGTTATATTGGCGGAATTCGTAATAACCCGAAAGAAGTGAGTGAATTGCTTCATTTACCGGATAAAGTATATCCGGTATTCGGAATGACAGTGGGCGTACCAAATGAAGATCATGGAGTTAAGCCACGTTTACCGGTAGCGGCCATTCTTCATGAAAATGGATAC
>NZ_JBFTMA010000428.1:0-3759 GCF_056396725.1 Bacillus sp. 05T31 | reverse complement strand
CTTTTACAACCGTCAAGGGGTTCCGTACTTCATGTGAAATACTTGCAGCGAGTTGACTGACAATCTCCATTTTTTCAACTTTTATTAATTTTGATCGCATAAATATTGCATCTTTTAAAACCTCATTAAAATAGACCATAAATAATATTAAAATAGTTGGTAATAGAATGAAATAAATAATGTACAAATTATTCACTTCAAAATCTGATAGAGTTAAAACAATTACTGTTGTAAATATTGCAAGGAAAAAAGTTAAAAACAYAGATGAAGTTACTTTTATTTTCCTATTGTATGTATTGAATTTTGATGATGCGAATGCTGTAATTATTAACATCGTTCCATAAACAATGATTGTTAACAGGCTAAAACCATAAAACATAAAACGTATTATTAATAAAATCATGAGTAATGCAATACCGACTGGAAATCCACCATAAAGTGTACCAATTAAAAAGGGGATTTGTCTTAAATCGTGAATATAATTTTCATCCATATAGATGGGATACCGCATACATAAAATTAGTGGGATACTCGTACAAAGAATGATAAGTAGTTTCTTATATTTCTTCCCGAAGTACCCACTATCATAAATAAAATAAAAAACAAATATACTGCTTAAAATATAAAGAAGATTATTTAAAACATTTTGATTAATGTAAACAAAGTTCATAATACATGCCCCGTTATCCTGAATTTCAATCCCATATGTATTATACATTATAAAAGTACAAGTTTTACATGTACTTTTACAATGTATGTAGTTTTTATAGATTTTCAGTGTTATAGGCTTTTAACCATGCATTATTAAACTCTTCCATTGACGCATAGCGCCCACTACGATTTTCATTTACAGCACGGTATGCTACTTCATATAAGCCTTCACTAGCTTCCCATTTCATAAAGGAAMGATCTTGCCCGCCACCTAGTAGTGCAAAAGCTATAGCCCCCATATTAAATACGTTTGTTTGTCCGTCTATTATAGAGTTAAGTTGAAACTCTTCAGGTGACATAAAACGAGATGACCCCCACATTCGTCCCATCTTATTTACATACGGCTTTTTACTGTATAAATCAATATCACAAATTTTTGTTTCATTAGTTTTAAAATTGTACAAAATACTACCGTCATAAAAATCAATAGCTACATAGCGTTTGTGTTCAACGTAAGTATGGAAATTAAAAATAGAATTTAATGAAATCAGTCTGTCTTTAACGGATAATTTCTTATATTTATAAAATGGTGAGTTAGGATCATTGTATTTTGCTGGGGGTGGGAAACTCCAGTGCGAGTGAAGACATTCACCGTCAAACCAATCGAAAATTAAAACATATCCATGCTGTACAGGGTAGTGATCAATTAAATTTATAAGAGAAACGTGTTTTAATTCATTGTATATAGTAACTGAGCTTTTTAATCTTTGTATAGCTTCATTTGTAGAAGCATTATATGCGAGTGTTTGTGCCCCTGCATATTTTATAAAGTTCTTTTTCCCATTCTTTTCAACACCAAAACTTATATTACCGGAATCTTGTTGGTCAAAAACCGCAAATACTGTACCTAGTTTTGTAAGCCAATCAAAATTATGATGTTTTTTTAGTTGGAATGTTATAGTATCTAACTGAATTTTAACTGGAATATCTTTCATAATTCACCTCAAATTTAATATAATTAAGTTGTCCATTACAGTATTCGACATATTTTGTGAAATCCCTATATTTATAAATTTAAATTTTATAAATATAATAATATATAGTTATAAGGAGGAAAGCAAATGGATGGAAAAATCATAATTAAACCGTACCAACAATATTGGCATACAGAGTTTTTAAATGAAAAAAATAAACTTGTGCCGTTACTCCATGAAGAAATTATTGCTATTGAACATATAGGAAGCACAGCCGTAGAAGGGTTAGGGGCTAAACCTCTTATTGATATGATGATCGGCGTAACAAATTTACAAATTACCGAAAATTGGAGGGAAGCCCTAGAAGAAATTGACTATGAGTATGTTCCTAAAAAAACACCTAATTGGCGTTTTTTTAGAAAAGGTAAATGGAGAGCTGGTACCCACCATTTACATGTTTATATTTATAATAGCGAGGAATGGAGGAACAACCTTTTATTTCGAGACTTTCTAATAAATCATGAGTGGGCACGTGAAGAATATAGAAAATTAAAAGAGATGCTTGCTGCTGCATATCCTTTTGATCGTGTTTCATATACAAATGCAAAAGCACCGTTTATTTGCAACATATTAGAATTGGCCAAAAAGGAGATAAATAAAATATAAGTAGTTTGCAGATTCTCATTTTATTTTAATCTTTCTCTCATGTTATTCTCTCTTTTACTTGATACACTGCTGATTATAGAGCTTTTGAGTCAAAAGGAGATTATATAAAATGGAGAAAATACTTAGAAATAAATATTTCCATATATATGTTAAAATAATTGGTATTACTATTATTGTTTGCAGTGTAGAATTGCTATTTATTAATGTTWTGTACGGGAAYGTATTAAATGTACAATGGYTAAATAAGAAATTAGGTTCTTTMGGTGAATATGGGGYAATTATAGCTGCATCATTATGGTTCTTACGTCATATATGGTTATTTTTAAAGAAGAAAAATATACACGGATTTAAAATAATTAAAGAGCTATATCTTTTTATCAAACATTTTCACGTATTAATTGGCTACGCTGTAATAGCTGTTGCGACTACTCACGGTGTTTACTTTTTAATAAAAGGAAGTCGTCATATAATACTAATATACAGTGGTATATTTTCTCTTTTAACCTTAATAACATTAGGGGTTGCGGGATTTGTTTTACAGAAATCTAATCAGAAAAAAAAATTGAAGATGTATCGAAAAGCACATCAAATCATTGCAGTCATATTCGGAATAGGATTACTTATTCATTTAATCGTATAGGAGGAAGTATCGTTGCAACATATACTAATTATTGAAGATGAGGAAAGCTTAGCAGATTTTTTAGAATTAGAATTAAAGTATGAAGGATATAAAGTAGATATACAACTTGATGGAAGAAAGGGATTAGAAGCAGCACTTGAAAAKARTTAYGAYCTCATWTTACTTGATTTAATGTTACCAGGATTAAATGGACTGGAAGTATGTCGTCGACTAAGAGCAACTAAAAATACACCTATTATAATGTTGACTGCTCGTGATAGTATTATGGACCGTGTGACAGGGTTAGATAGTGGAGCTGATGATTATCTTCCAAAACCGTTTGCGATTGAAGAACTGTTAGCACGTATGAGAGTGATTTTTAGGAGAGAAGAAAATACAGAGCAAAAGCACGCATCATTTCTTTCGTTTAAAGATCTACAGCTTCAGATTGAATCTCGAACTATAACTAAAAGAAATGAAGAAATTGAACTTACAAATAAAGAATTCGAGCTACTGCTTATGTTTATGAAAAATATTAATCGAGTTCTTACCCGTGATATTTTACTGGACCAAGTATGGGGATATGATGCAATGGTTGAGACRAATATAGTCGATGTATATGTTCGTTATYTACGTAATAAGTTACATAGTTTAGATAAAGAGGAGTATATCCAAACGGTCCGCGGTGCTGGATATATAATGAAATGATAAAAAACATTATGTACCGAATTAGAAATCTACCTATAAAGTGGAAATTAACACTTTGGTCCACTACACTAGTATTCATTTTGTTTATTTTATATAGCGCGTTACAATTTGTTGTAATTAATAAGTGGACTATAGATTATG